>DATKMJ010000001.1 GCA_035541935.1 Candidatus Binatia bacterium
GATCGGCGCCGCCGGCGAGCATCGCGCGCGCTGCGACCGCGACGTTGTTAAAGAGGCAGAACCCCATCCCGCGATCGGGCTCGGCGTGATGGCCGGGCGGGCGCACGAGCGCGAAGACCGCCTCGCGTTCCGAAAGGCTCGCGCGGACGGCGGCGATCGCACCGCCCGCCGCGCGGCGCGCCGCCCGCAGGGAGCCCGCGTCGACGACCGTGTCGCCGGTGGAGAGGTAACGAGCGCGCGTGAGTCCGGCGGTCTCTCGCTCGACGAGCCGCCGGTAGGCCGGCTCGTGAACGCGCTCTAGCTCTTCATCGCTCGCATCGCTCGCCGCGATGGTCGCTGCGAGAACGCCGCGCTCGCGCAGGCGCTGGGCGACCGCTTCGACGCGATCGGGCCGCTCGGGATGAACGACCCCGCGCAGGTGATCGGCGTAGACGGAGTCGGTGACGAACCTCAGCCGGACTTCTTTGCAGCCGGATGACAGTTGCCCGTTGCGCCCGCCTTGACGGTGTCGTAGTCCTTCGTGCCTTTCTTCATCATCGGCAAGAGCCGCTTATACGCGGCCGCGGCCTTCGCGCACTGATTCGAGCCGGCATAGGACTTCGCCGCGATGTAGAGCAGCGGCGGATTCGCGTCGAGGTAGCCTTTCGCGGCCTTGTCGAGCGCGTCGAAGATTTGCGCCGCTTCTTTGTAGTTCTTCAACTCGAAGTCGGCGCCGGCGACGCATCCCAGCGTTTCCGGAGAGCGCTGAATCTCAAAGCTCCTGCCGCAAGCGTCTCGCGCTCCCGTGTAGTCGTGGACGCGCGAATACCCCTGACCCAGAAGCGCGAAGCCTTGCGCGTCCGGCGCGATCTGCGTGTACTGCTTGAGATATTTGATCGCGTCGTTGTAGCGCCCGGTCTGCAGCGCGACCTCGCCCATGCCCATGAGCGCGCCGGCGCTGTTGGGATCGAGGGAGAGCGCCGTCTGCCACTGCGCGGTCGCCTTGTCGAACTGGTGTTGACCGGCGTAGTAATCGCCCAAGGCAACGAATCCGGCCGGGATCTTCGGGAACTGCGTCGTCGCCTGTTGCAGAACCGCCAAGCCCTGTGGGTCCTTCTTCTCCTGGACGAAGTAGCCGGCCTTACGCACCATGATCGCGACCTTCTCATCGTCGGTCGACGCGGCGACGATGGCGTCGTCGTAGGCCTCGGTGGCGTGCGCGTCGTCGTGCTGGCGGGCGTAGAGATCGGCTTTAAAGACCAGCGCTTGAATGTTGCGGGGATCCACCGCGAGCGCGCGACCGATCGTCGCTACCGCCATCGGAATATTATCCTGTTGCGCGTAGGTCGTCGCGATCTGGAAGATCGGCGCGGTATCCTTCGGGTTCAGTGCGTAGGCGGCCTCGAACTGCGCGCGAGCGTCGTCGTAATGCTGCTCGGCCGCGTAGACGCTGCCGAGCGTCATCAGCGCGCCGGCATCGTTCTTGTTGAACGTCACCGCGCGCTTCGCGATGCGCTCGGCGTCGTTGAACCGGCTCTGACGAATGTAGACGTCGGCGAGCTGCGCCAGGATGCCGAGGTTCGTGGGATCGAGGTTCGAGGCTTGTTCCAGATCGTAGGTGGCCGCCGGCATGTTGCCGAGCTGCTGGTATGCAAATCCGTCGTAGTAATAGACCTGCGCCGTCTTGTCGCCCATCTGCAGCAGGTGCTGCGTGTACTGCAGCGTGATATCCGGGCGGCCGACCTGCAGATACTCGGCGGCGAGCTGCGCCATTGCGATCTGATCGCTGGGGTTCGCCTTCAGCCGCGCGACGAGCCGCGGAATCGCGACGCTCGGCGGCTCGGGGCTCGCGGTCGGCAGCGCCGACGGCGACGGCGACGGGCTCGGCGTTCCCGACGGTTTCTTCGCTTGCGCGTTCGGCGTCGTCGCTGCGACCCCGATGATGCCGGCTAGAATGATGAGTGCGATAAGTGCGAGTCGTTTCAAGAGTGGTTTCCTTTAGCTTCCTCTATCAGTTTCGTCAGTTCCGGCACGATGCGGAAGGCATCGCCCACGACGAGCATATCGGAAAACTCGGCGATCGGAGCCGAGCCGTCCTTATTGATGGCGACGATCGTTCCCGAAGCGCGCATGCCGACCTTATGCTGGATCGCCCCAGAGATGCCGACCGCGACGTAGAGCTTCGGAGTGACCGTCTTTCCGGTCTGTCCGATCTGAAGATTGTACGGCACCCAGCCGGCGTCGGCTGCCGCCCGCGATGCGCCGACCGCGCCGCCCAGCGCTTGCGCCAGCGGCTTCAGGAGCGTGTCGAACGGCTCGGGTCCCCCGAGCCCGCGGCCGCCCGCGACGACGGCGGGTGCTTCCTCGAGCGCGAGTTCGCTCGCGCCCTCTTCGACGTCGCTCTCGATCGCAGCCGCATACGTCTTCGCCGGCTTCGCAAGCGCGATGATCTGCGCGGCCCCCGCGGCGGGCGCCGCCGCGAACGAGTTCGGACGAACCGTTGCGACGCCGTGCTCCGCAGGCAGCAGCGCACACTCGGTGACGAGCACGCCGCCGAGCTTCGGCGAGACGCAGACGACGGCGTCGCCCTCGACGCGAATCTCCACGACGTCGGCGACGATGCCGCTGCGCAGGCGAACCATCAAGCGTCCGGCCACGTCTCGTCCGGAGAGCGTGTTCGGAATGAGAACCAGCGACGGACCCGCCGATTCGACGGCGGCCTGGAGATAGTCAACGGCGGGATCGAGCAGAAACGCGTCCGCATCCGCGTCGTCGGTGACGTAGATCGTGTCGAGCGGATAGGATTTTAACGCCTCCGCGAGCGCGCTCGAACCCGCGCCGGCAACGACGGCGCAGGCCTTGCCGCCGAGCGCATCGGCGAGGCGGCGCGCCTCGCTTGCAAGTTCGAACGTAACCTTGCGCGTCTTGCCCTTGCGGTGCTCGACGTAGACGACGACGTTCTTCACGACGGACGCTCCATCTAGACGAGCTTCTTCTCACGGAGAAAATCGAAGATCGCCTTCGCGCCGGCGGCGCCGTCGCTCGCTTCGATCGTCACGCCTTTGCCGCGAGTGGGGGGCGGCGCGAAACTGCGAAGCTCGGTCTTCGACCCGCTCGCGCCGACCGGAAGGTCGAGCGCGAGATCCGCCAGCGAAGTCGCGGCGATCGTCTTTTTCTTCGCCCCCATGATGCCTTTGAGCGATGCGTAGCGCGGCTCGCCAAAGGTCAGCGCGGTCGTCAGCAGCGCCGGAAGCGGCGCGCGCACCGTTTGATATCCCGAGTCGGTCTCGCGCTCGACCTCCAAGCCGCCGCCCGCGATCTCGATCTTTCGCGCGTTCGTCACGCACGGCAATCCGAGATGCTCGGCGAGCGCACCCGGCACGGCGCCGGTGCTGCTGTCGTCGGTCAGCCCGCCGACGATGAGGAGATCGAAGTCGAGCTTTCGCAGGCCGGCCGCGATCGCGTAGGCGCTCGCCCAGACGTCGCTCCCCTCGAGGCCGGGGTCGCTGAGCACGACCGCATCGTCGGCGCCCATCGCGAGCGCCTTACGAAGCGTCTCGCGCAGCGGCTCCGGCGCCATCGAAAATACGGTCACTCGCGTATCGCCGCCGGAACGCTCCTTGAGCTGGAGCCCGGCCTCGAGCGCGTACTCGTCATAGGGATTGAGCACGGTCTCGACGCCGGTCCGCACCAAACGCTTCGTTTGAGCGTCGATACGTTTCTCGGCGTTCGGATCCGGAACGAGTTTAACCGTCACCACGATCTTCACGTGGTTATAGCGACCTCCGTCGGAAATCTGGGGTGATAATACGGAAGAACCGTGGGCTCTTGGTGGTCCCCATCCGGCAAACCTGCCGGACGCCTGCAGGGCGAGCCTCCGTGGATGAGAACCCGGTGAAAGTGCGTCGAGCCGGCGTCTCCTTGATTCTTTTCGTCCTTCTGGCGCCGTGCGCCGCGCGGGCGGCGACCGCGACGCTCGTGCTCGATGCCTCGCGTGCGGCGGATGGGATCATGAAGGTGAGCGAGCGGATTCCCGCGGCCGCCGGAGAGTTCACGGTCGTCTATCCGAAGTGGATCCCCGGCGAGCACGGCCCGACGGGCCCGCTCAACGACCTCGCCGCCCTGCGCATCTCCGCCGGCGGAGCCGATCTCGACTGGCGGCGGGATGCGGTCGACCTCTACGCGTTTCACGTCACGGTGCCGCCCGGGGCGCACGCAATCGACGCCCAGTTCGACGTCCTCATGAACGCGCCGGGCGACGTGATGTCGTCGCACTCGCTCGCGATCGTCAATTGGAATCGCGCGCTCCTCTATCAAGACGGAATAGACTCGCGCGAGTACTTCGTGAAGCCGTCGATCGTCTTGCCGCCGGGATGGGAGTACGCAACGGCGTTGCGCGGCGCAACGCGCAACGGCGACCGCGTGGACTTCGCGGTGACGTCGCTCGAGATGCTCGTCGACTCGCCGCTCGATCTTGGCCGGTACGCTCGCAAGTGGACCCTCTGGCAAGACGGCCCGGCCTTCGTGCAACTCGACGCGTTCGCCGACTATCCGCAGGACCTCGCCATTCCGGCGGCCCTTCTGCGGGCCTACGAGCGCGTACCGTCCGAGGCGTTCGCGATGTACGGCTCGCGTCATTTCCTTGATTATCGCGCTCTGCTGACGCTCAGCGACGCGGTCGGATCGCAAGGGATCGAGCATCATCAGTCGAGCGACGACCGCGCCGCCAACGACTTTCTCACCAATCCGCAAGCCTCGCTCGACGACGGCGATCTGATCACGCACGAGTTCTCGCACTCCTGGAACGGAAAGTATCGCCGCCCCGCCGACCTCACGACGAAGAACTTCCAGATCCCCCAGATCACCGATCTGCTTTGGGTCTACGAAGGCATGAATCAATACCTCGGCGATCTGCTCTCGTTCCGATCCGGCATTCGCGAGCCGAAGCTCTTCCCCGAATATCTCGCGAGCGTCTACGCACAGCTCGATTACGAGACCGGGCGGAGCACGACGCCGATCATCGATCTCACGACCGGCGCGCCGTACTACTACGTGGCGCGCGGCGACTACCCCGCGATTCGGCGCGGCTCGGGCGACTTCTACTCCGAGGGCGAGATGGTCTGGCTCGACGTCGACACGATCATTCGCGAGCGCTCGCATGGAGCGCGGTCGCTCGACACGTTCCTTCACCGATTCACCGAGCCCTCGACGACCGGCCCGATGGTCGTGACGTACACGCGCGCCGACGTCGAGAACCTCTTGAACGAGGTCGAGCCGTACGATTGGCACGCCTTCTTCGAGGAGCACGTCTACCATCCGCAGATGCACCCGCCGAACGACGAGTTGGCGCGCGCGGGCTGGCGGCTGGTCTACAACGAGACGGCGAACCCGTTCGTCGACGGCCACGGCGCCGAACGCACGATCACCGGCTGGTACGAGTTCGGCGCCAACTTCGACGGCGACGGCGACGTGAGAGACGTGCGCGAGAACTCCGCTGCGTGGCGCGCCGGGCTCGCTCCCGGGATGCGCGTGCTCGCCGTCGACGGCCAGCAGTTCTCGAGCGAGTCGCTCGACTACGCAATAAAGCGCGCGGCCCGTTCGAGCGAGCCGATCTCGCTCATAACGACCCAGACCGGATGGTACCAAACGCTCTCGCTCGACTACCACGACGGAACGCGCTATCCGCATCTCGAGCGGATATCCGGAACGCCGGATATGCTGGCCGAGATCGCCGCCCCTCACGCAAAGTAAGACCGTAAAGGAGGCTACTCGGGAATGTTTCCATCGCGAATCGCAATCGCGCTCGTTGCCTGCGCCGCGATCGCCGGCGTCGCGTCCGCCGCGACGACTCCGACGATCGTCACGCCGTCCACTGCAGCGTGGAAACCCATGCCCGGCTTCGGGCCTGCATCATTCTGATGGCCAAGGATGCGGTCGTCATCGAGCTCAGCGGCATCGGTCCGGATAGCACGACCTTCATCAAGTAAGATGCGGGGGCGACACTGCAGGGCGCCGCTCCTCGCGGCTGCGGTTGCGATTGCCGGCTGCACCGCGACGCGGGGCGCGATCCCGCCCGCGACAACGAACGTCGCGACGACGGCGCGCGCCGCTCTCGCAGGCCACGCCATCATTGGGTTCAGCGTGGATACGCCGAAGCGCGCCGCCACGGCCGCCGGCCAAGGCATCACCGCGACGATCCTCTACGACGGCTCGCCCGCGCCGGGAAGCGCGCTGCAGACCGCGCTCGAGCAACACGGGATCTCGGTCGTCGACGGCGCCGTCTCCGGCATTCTCTTCTATTGGGAGTGCCACCGAACGCACACGATCAAACCGCCGCCGAGCAGCTACGCCTACAACCCATACTGCCGTACCGACGAGAATCCGCGGATCGATTCGCAGGCGGTGGTGTTGCGCGACGTCGGAAAGATCCTCGACCGCGACGCGAAGCGGACGTACGTCACCGGATATTGGGTGCTCGACGACTGGGCGTGGTGGGATAACGGAAGCGCGCGCGAACTGTTGCGCAAAGTCCACGCGCTGATCGCGGAAAAGACGCCGGGTCTGCCCGCGATCTGCGGCTTCGGCGCCGGCATCGCGAAGGCGGGAAAGGTTCATTGGGATCCCGGCACCGCCGAGAACTACTCCAACGGCGGCTGCGATATCGTCGGTTGGTATAACTACTCGCCGTTCGGACGACGCGAACCGTCGAAGGGTAAGCGCCTCGATTGGACGATGCAGGCGCTGCTCCCCGCGATGGCGCGCAGCCTGGAACGGCGCGGATGGCGGATCGCGAAGACGCCGCTCTACGGCATCGGTCAGGCGTGGGGCGGTTCCTACGAGCGGCGCTACTATCAGCCGGGGTTGACTCGGGGCGAGATGCACGAACAGGCGAAAGCGTTCTGCGATTTCGGCGCGACCTACATCGGATGGTACGCGTGGGACGATAGCGGCTTCGAGTCGCGTACCGAGACGCCGAATGACTCGCCGGCAATAACGGCGGGCATCGCCGACGGCATAACTGCCTGCAAGAGCGTCTGGAACGTCTAGGCGACCTCGTGCATCTTTAGAGCGCTCGGTTTGTGGAAGGCGCCGGGCGCGTGCTTAGCGGCGCTCCGGCCGACCTCGTCGTTCAGTCTTTAATCGCTTCCTCACGACACGTTGAAGGCACGGCACGGCCTCGTCGCAAGAACGTGCAATGGCATACATTCGTTGGTTTGCGGTCGCGGCGCTGCTCGCCGTTGCCGCGTGCAGCAGTTCTTCGAGCACGCCCAACTCGGGCGCGAACGCGAGCTCGACGACGATCACGGTGACGACCTCGAAAGGTTCGCCGATCTCGCAGATTCAGGTAACGCTTTCGACCGGAATTCTCGACGGAGAGGGCACGGGCGTCATCACGGCCGAGCCGACAAACGGCAGCGGACAGGTCACGTTCTCGAACCTGCCCGCATCGGGACAACTCTGCGTTTCAACGTCAACGACTGACGGCGGGCATCTCTACCGCGCGTACCACTGCACGCAGCCGTTTCCGGCGGCATACACGCTGAAGTTCAGCTCCAAGATGCCCGGCAGCTAGCACGTCGCGTTATCCGGCTTGTCGAAGGGCACGGCGAGGATGAGCGGGCGGTTGCAAGGTTGAAGGCATGCCCCGAGGCCCCTAGATCGGTTTGGCCTCGATCGAGGTGTATGGACTTCCGGCTCGTCATCTTGATACCACTTGGAATTATCCTAGCCGGCGTGCTGGGCAGCCGCCTGATGGGGCCGCTCGTGCCGGGCTTCAGTGCGCGCTGGTGGAGACTCGACTCGTCGCTGCGCACGCTCTTGACCGCGCTGGCATGGGCGGCCCTGCTCGTGCCGCCGGCCGCGATCTTCATACTCGGCAAAGTGTGGGGAATCGGCGTGCCGTTCCATCTGATGCTGGGCATCGCGCTTGCGGGCGTCGTGATGCTAATCCTGATCGCCCGCGCGACTGAAGAGACCGACTAAGCGCGCATCGCGATGCCCGTGACAGTTTACTCCGGCGGCGGCTCCCAAATTTCGACCGCGTTTCCTTCGGGGTCGTGCACGCGCGCAAAGCGCCCGGTCTCCGGCGCGTCCCAACTCGCATCGGTCAGCACCTCGATGCCCGCCTGCCGAAGCTGCGGGAGCAGCGCGTCAATATCGTCGACTCGGATATTGATCATGAACTGTTTGTCGCCGGCGAAATAATCCGTATCGGCGGCGAACGGCATGAAGACCGTGGGCCCCGCCTGCTGATTCCAAACGGCTTCGTCCGGCGCGGTTATGCCGAAATGCGTCCGATACCAGGCGCCCAGCGCTTCCGGATCGCGCGCCCTAAAGAAGAATCCGCCGATGCCCGTTACCGCCATCACTCGCCTCCCAGCGGCGCGAACGCGCCGGCTCCAAATGTGCTAAGAACCGCCGTCGCGTCCGGCCCGGGCTCTCCGTAGACCTCGAAGGAACCAACGTCCGCCACGGCCAGCGCTTGCGGAACCAACTCGGTTACCACGGGGCCCGAGAGGTGCGCGAACGCGGCGGAGGCATCCCGGTACTCCTCGTAGAGCCTGGCGCGCTTCTTGTCGGCGGATACGAAGAACTCGTACGCCACCGCGCCTTCCTCTTGCGACGTCCCCTCGGCCATGGCGCGCGCGATGGCTTCAAACGCATCGTACTTGCCTTCATGGATATTGATGCCGACGACAAAGCGCACCGTCTTTTTCAATCGATAACCTCCAGAGAGTCGGTCGGATTACTTTTTCGCGGCGACCACTCCGAGCGGGAAGTCGAAGTCGCCCGTGAAGTTCGCAATCGGCGAACCGCCGGCCGGGTACTTGAAAACCTCGCCGCCGTTGGTTCCCGCATCGCCGCAATAGACGAGACCCTTAACGATCCAGGTCTGCGCGCAGTCGCTGGAGCCCGAGAATGTAACGGTGCCTCTCAGCGTCGCGTGGGTTCCGCTGACCGTGTACTGATACATCTCGTTCGTGATTTGGTCGAACACCGTGAGATACGTGCCGTCCCACTGTACGGATCCCGGGAACTGCACGACGTTGCTCGTTTTAATCGTGACGAACTTGCTGCTGCCCGCCGGCAGTTCGACGAGCGCGAATCCGGAGCGGTCGCCGGTAAAGCCGTCGGCGAAGAGATTGCCCTGGGCGTCGTACCCGTTGAAGAACTCTTCGTCGAGCGGCGTCGCATAGGCTTGCGGCGTGCCGGTCGCGTTCTTGAAGATAATGACGTAACCGCCACCCTTCCCCGACGCGTACAAGATCCCGACTGCAAGATCGCCGCTGCTATTCATCGCGCAGCTCGATGGGAACGAGTAGGAGGTCGAGAGCGTCTTGATCGGCGTGTCGGGAACCTTGTATTCCGTGATCTGGGTAGGCCCGCCGATGTTCCAGAAGATCTTCTTCCCGTAGCCATAGAGCACGTTCGTGCACCCCTGGCCGCCGTCGCCGTTGATCGAACCGATCTGCGAGGTGCTCTTCGGATAGTCGAAGATGCTGGCGTACGTTTCGTAGTCGTTAAAGACGTACTCGTACGTCTTCTTCCCGTGCTGGTCGGGGACGAGGGACGCGAACCGGGGCAAGGGGCTCAAGCGCGCCGCCGTCACCGGTCTGCCGTTCACGAAGAGCGTCCGGCCGACGTATCGGTACGCACTGCCCGATGTAGCGCTCGACGGCGCGACCGCCGAACCGGCGCTGCACGCCGCGCACGTCGCGATCGCGAGCAGCGCGCCGGCGTGTTTCAAGAAACCAGAGGCATTCATTAACGTACTCCTTCTATAGCAGGGGCGATCGCGCTACTTACTAAGGCGACTAGGCCGAACGGGCGAGGCGCCTATACCTTTCGCTGCGGCGCGGGGAAAACTTTTTGGGATGGCCCGGAGTCGAACTCCGATCCGGACTCGAAAAAGGGGCGATTATGGCACGAAACGGGACGGTTGCCCTCGCAGCTCTGGCGGCGATCGCCGCGCTCGGAAACGGCCCGGCTCGCGCCGCGCAAGCCTCGAAGACGCCGGCATTCGACGTTATCGCGCGCTCGTGGGTCGGGAGATGGTCGTGCACCAAGACCGAGGCCGGGCAGCCCACCGAGCAGTGGAGCCAAACGACGACCCTCTACGGCGCGAAATGGTTGAAATCCACCGGAACCTATCCGGCGGAGAAGTCCCGTCCGGCGGCCGACTTCGAAACCGTGCTCGGATACGATAGCGACATGCATCAATGGGTGACGGTCACGTTCATCTCCGACGGCGGCTACGGCATCGATCGAAGCGCGAGCCCGGCGAGCGCGTTCACGCAGTCGTGGGTGAACGCTTACCCGGCCGATCCCAAGTTCCATCCTTCGGTCACGCTTACGATGATGAAAAATCGGTACACCGTAGACGCGAGTTACACGGAAAAAGGACGCCGCGTCTCGTTCCACTGGGATTGCAGAAAGCAATCGCCGTGAAGGATCGCGGCGCAAGACCGATGGTCGCACTCCTTCGCTTAACCCTGCTGACTTGTACGTTCCTTACCATCGGATGCGCGACGCCCTCGAATGCGACCGACGAAAAGGACGTTCTGCTCGGCGTCGACCGGCAGTGGTCTGCAGTCGCGTCGCAAGGCAAGGACGCCGTGCGAATCGTCTCCTACTGGAGCGACGATGCGACGATTCTCTCGCCGGGCGCGGCGCCGGTGCGCGGAAAAGCCGCGATTCGAGCGTTCGTCTTACGGAGTCTTGCGACTCCGGGCTTTCACATCAGTTGGCGCCCCAGCCAAGCCTCGATAAGCCGCGACGGATCGCTCGGATATACGATGGGAGAGAACTTCCTGACGTTTCCGGGCACCGGCGGAAAACTGATCCGAGCCTCGGGACGATACGTCACGATTTGGCGGCGAACGCCGGGCGGCGCTTGGAAGTGCGTTGTCGATACGTGGAATTCGCGGTAAGCCGTTCGGGCATCGGAAGCGATTCGCTCGATGCCGTCGCGGTCTACGCGCGTGTCGCCCTTCGACTCCGCTCAGGGTGACACGGGAGCGCGCCATCGCTCGGGTGACACGGGAGCGCGCCATCGCTCAGGGTGACACGGGAGCGCGCCATCGCTCGGGTGACACGGCGGTAATTCCGTGCCAAAAAGCGAGGCCTGGCTATATCCAAGTCGGTACGATCTTGGCGGCCAGGTAACGCGGGAGTAATCCGTTTCGTCCAACCGAAGGTGGGCCTTGGAGGAAGCACGCCTTGTTTAATTCGGCTTGCCGGCACATTGTGTCGATCGTCGTCTGCCTGGCCTACACCGGATGTAGCGGAGGTTCCGAAACGCTACCGCCACCGGCCGGTCCACCGCCGCCGGTCGTCCTCGGCCGCGGCACCGTTGCCGTGGTCGACCGCACCGCCACGGCAACGCGCATCCTGATCTTCCCGCCGCACAGCGACAAGTTCACCCGAGAGATTTCCATCGGCGCTCAGCACTTAGCTGCAAACTCGCTGGCATTCGACCGGCTGGGGCACCTCTACGTCGGCATCGACAACCCTACAGGGAACGGCAAGTATGAGGTGATCGAGATCAACGTTCAGAGCCGCAAACTCGTTCGTGAAATCACCGACCTGCCGTCCTGGTCCCACAGTTCGGTAGCAACCGATGACGAGAACGTCCTTTACGTTAACACCAAGGCGTTTGCGGGCGGCGACGTCAAGCTGTATCGGCAGGGGGACACGAAGCCCTGGCGTGAGATCAAAGACCCGCATAGCCCGTTTACCATCCTGGTCGCTCGCGGCGCGCTCTGGGTGGGATACGAGGGATTGGTTGCCGACGCGTTGGCGAGGTATCGTCTCCGCTCGACCGATCGAACCTGGTTTCAGAACGTACTCAATTATTTGCCGCTCGGACTCGCCGTGAATCCGGAGGCTACGCTGGTCGCGGCGAGGTCGCGGCGCAACTCAAAAAGCACCGTTCAGATAGTCGACGTCAAGTCCGGTAAGCGCAATCAAATCTTCGAGGGCAGCCCGCGGACGATAGCAGCCGACGACTCCGGCAACCTCTATATCGCGGAGCAGCACGGCAAGATTTACCCTTGCACGTTCCATGCCTGTTCGCAATTCTTCGACACCGACGCTACGAACATGGCGATTGCCGTGAGTCCGCTCGATGGCATGCTCTACGTCGCCTGCGCCGGGAAGTCGAGCGTCCAAGTTTATGATCCGCAAACCCGAAACCGCGTGATGTACATTCCGATTTCGGGAGTTCCGAGCCAGCTCGCCATCGAGCCGTAGCGGCGCGTAATCTAGCCGCTAGAGGCGTCCGGCGCCACGGCGGGGTAGATGCTCGCCATGAGTGAGCGCGACGGATTGCCGTACCGCACCGACGACGATGACGTCATAACGCCCGACGTGGCGCCTCGTGACGACCAGCCGATTTCGCCGGCGGACGCAGTGCACTTGGAGCAAGAGAAATACGGCGAGACCACGGCCGACGAAAACCGCGGCGACCAGTGGGACGAGCACCACGGAGAAGCCGGCGATATCGTTTAGGACCCGGCGAACGTTTTAAGGCGTTATCTCGTAGACGCCTCCGTTGCCATCGCGTTGGGGGCCCCCTTTGGTCGTGCCGTAGAGGCTGCCGCCGTGCGCGACGAGTCCCGCCCAAGGATGGGTGCTGACAAAGCCTTTGAAGTGGTGCACCACGCGGAACGCGCCGTCGGGACTGACTTCGAATACGGTCCCATCCCGATTAAATCCGCCACTGCTGGCGGTTCCGTAAAGTAAACTCTTGAAGCGCGCGAGCTCCGAGCGAGGATTCGTGCCCTCTACGCCGCTGCGGGGAAACGAATGCACGACCCGTTCCGAGCCATTCGTTTTCACTTCATAGATCGCACCGGCATCGCCGCTCCCGCCACGGAGTGTGGCTCCGTACAGCGAACCGTCGACGACCGTCGGCCCGCTCTCCGGGTAGTAGCCGGTGTCGTTGCCCTCGAAGCTGTACAGCACGCGTTCTTTTCCGTCGGATGCGATCTCAAAGACGGTCCCTCGATCGTACGCGCCGCCGGCGCTGGTCGTGCCGTAGAGGTTCCGATCCAAGAGCACCAGCCGGCCTTCGGGCGCGCGGCCGTCGCGCCCACCCCCATGCTGACCGGTAAAGTTATGCAGCACGTGCTCGTGCCCGTCGGGCGTCATGGAAAACACCGTGCCGAAGTTATCCGTTCCACCGGTTTCGGTCGTGCCGAAGAACACGCCGCCGACCGCGATGAGATCGCTCTTCGGAAGGCTGCCTTTCGCATCCGAGAAGCTGTACAGGACGCGATACGTCCCATCGCCTTTGATCTCGAAGAACGTGCCGCGGTCGTTCGCTCCGCCTTTTTGCGTAACGCCGTAGAGAACGCCGGCGCCTGCGATCAGACCGGCCGTCGGGTACGCACCGTCCGAGGGCGGTCCCGAGAAGCTGTAAAGCACGCGTTCGCTGCCGTCGGCCTTCACTTCGTACACCGTACCCTTGTCGTTGGCGCCGCCGCGCTCAGTCGTGCCGTAAAAGGCGCCGTCGCGAACGGCGAGCGGCGCAAACGGCAAGCGTCCGTCGGGCGCCCCCTTGAAACCGTAGATCCAGCGAAAGTCCGTCGCCGCCGGCCGCACTCGTGCCTGCGAAAGGCGAGACACCGGCGCGCGCGCGAAGGCTAAGGAAGACCGAGACATTGCATCGCCGGCACAGCCGGCAAATAGCAGCCCAGTTAGGCACGCTCCGATAACAATGCGCAAATCCAGCATAGGCCTTCTCCACAACGCTAAGAGAATCGATAGCGAAACCGCGAATCTCCGATGGCGCCGAAGGGCTTTGATGCGAATCGGTTATTCTCCCGCTCTAGCCGAGTTCAGTCGCGAAGCCCAGGCCGTTTGGGCAGCGCAAGCCATTAGCGAGCGCGCAACGAGACAACACCGCCCGGAGCGTTAAGACCGGTAAGGACCGCGACCGGCAAACCACCGGCGGGATACTTGTAGACTTCGACGTCAAGATTGCCGGCGTCGACGCAGTAGGCGTAGGGCCGTGCGATCCAAGCCGCCGCGCAATCTGCCGATCCGCTAAGCACGACGGTTCTCTTCAACATCGCATTCGTGCCGTTGACCGTGTATTGATAGATCTGGCCTGCCAGTTGATCGAGGACGGTGAGATACTTGCCGTCCCACTGCACCGAGCCGGGGAAGCCCACCGCATTGCTCGTCGTAATTGTTTCGAACGCGCTGCTGCCTTTGCGAAGCTCGACGAGCTCGAAAGCATCGGTGCTTCCGAAACCATCGACGAATAGATCGCTCTCGTCGTCGTAACCGACGAAGTATGTTTTGCTCAACCCCGAGACGACTCTGCCCTTTCCGCGGGCCTT
The DNA here is from genome assembly GCA_035541935.1 of Candidatus Binatia bacterium. GTDB lineage: Bacteria > Vulcanimicrobiota > Vulcanimicrobiia > Vulcanimicrobiales > Vulcanimicrobiaceae > Cybelea. The sequence goes on from DATKMJ010000001.1 coordinate 14,328, forward strand.
GCGAAATATTATGACGCCGGAGAAGAATTCCGAGGCCGCAAGATCGCCGGTCGCCGGATCGACGGTGCAGCCCGACGTGCTCGCTTTGAGCACCCGAATCGGGGTCGAGCCGCCGACCTTAAATTCGGCGATCTCGCCCGCAGCCGTCGCCCAAAAGGTTCTCGCTCCTTTGGTGCATTCGCCCCCGCCGCTGAAGCCGATCGACCCGATCGGCGAGTTGCTCTTCGGATAGTCGAACTCGAGAAGCGTGCCGCTGCTGAGGTCTGAAACGTACTGAACCTCGCCGCTCCGCTGCTCCAAGCGCTGGACCGGAGCGAATTGCCCGACCGCGGGCGAAAGCGCTGCCTGCGATCCGCCGCATCCCGTCGATGCGGCAAGAATCACAATCAATGGGATGGCCGGGCGCCGAACCCACGCCCGGGATTCCAGCCGATCCCGCCCGTTCCCGAAAGGTGTTATCCTATCAGCTCTTCCGCCGCACTGGTTCCCCATTCGTCCCTCCCGATTCCGACCGTTTCCGACCCGTCCGCGACAAAATGTGAAACGAGGTCCTCAATCGCGTGCACTAGCCGCAAGTCTCCTCGCAGTCGGCTACCGCCCGCTCCCGATCGCTACCTGATATCCCGAAATACGGGCTCCGCATCCTTCATTTCGACGAATGTTTGAGGCATGTAGCAATTCTCGACCGGTCAACTGAGCCTCTCCTTTTTTATAGCCTATAACCTACACCCACGGCTCACACCGATGATCGCGGACTAGATTACACTTTCTTATAGCGCTCGTTTTCCATGTAGTCCATGATCGATCGAGCAATGAGTGACATCGTTCTGAACGCTGCCTCCTGAAGTGGCTCGTAAACGCGTTGAGGGACACCCTTGACATCCTGCCCATGCGCGATGTTGTTTCGGCGGCCAACGAGCTCATCTATCTTCTTCTCGTCAGTCGCTAGCGCGCTGTCGTCGAATCCAAGCTTGAAAAAAAGCTTTCGTAAAACTTCGGTCTTAACGTTCGACTCGGTATCGATGAGAGACTCTGCAAGCCTAACGTCCCTCTCAAGCATAGGATAGGCCCGTTCGACAAATTGTCGTTCGCGGACAAATTTAACGAGCTTTGAGTCTCTGCCGCTGTTCGGGAAGAGCGGCGATGGCATTTCAGGGTTCTTAAGCGCGTCGAAGATGTCCGTCAGCGTCGCCGCAACTAACACCGGATGAGTAGTTGAGCAGCTCAGCCTCATCGAATTCACGGCGTTAACGTGCAGCAGAAAGGACGCCTTTACGAACCCTTCAAAATGCGCATAGAGCAGCAAGAGCAACGCGCGCCTCATTTGATCGCGGTATGCCTCGTCTTTAAGCCTGTTTACCTGATTGTAAAAAAATCGAAGGTCCTCTTGACGCGCGAGGATATCCGCTTCGATGTCGGCGCGGAGCTGCTCGTGGCCCATAGCCTAATCAGCTAAGTGCTCACGAACGTAATCGATTCGACGCCGAAGTGGGCCCGGAGAGTTCTTCCCGCCGCCAGTCGTAATCTCGCGGAAATCACGATGAAGCTTGATCGCTTCTAACTTCGCTTTAAGCGACGCCATTTGGTTAGCATTCCCAGGATCGTACTCGCCGAGTCTATCTTGAATGCCTTCCGTGAGCGCTTCATAATGATAGACGCTAAAGCCGCGATTGATTCGATCGCCTTTGGGGTCCGGAAGTCCAAAGACCAGTTCTCCCAGGCTCTTTGCCAGCACGGCGAAGGTCTTCCTAAAGACAGCCTCTTCGTTCGCATAATCGAAAAGCACTCTGCCTTCCGTCACCTTTTCCATGTAATCGGTTAGAAATTCGCCGACCTCATGCTTGAAGCTTTCGCGGTCGTTTTTGAATGCAAAAAACCTAAGAACCAACTCCTGATCGAATGATCCGTAGCGATTCTCGTCCGTCAAGTTTGCCGTGCACTCACGAAAGTGCTCGTTATGGCTAAGCTCAATCACAAAATCATTAAATTTTGGATCAAGCAGTCTAATGGTACAATTTCTCAATTGCTGGTCAGTAAGCTCGAAGCCGCCCGTATTAAGTCGCTTAAACATGTGGTATTTGAAGCGGGCATCGCTCGCCTTCCTAATGACCTCCATGCGAACAAACGCGCGCTTAAGCCGTATTTGCAAGGCTGGAGATAGATCCTCAAAAGTAAGTCCATTTAGCTCTTCGACTATGTCGCAATCCACAAGGCACAACCGCTCACCTTTCTTAACCGGATCCGGGACATCCGCGACCTCTAATTCACCCCTTAGGTGCAGATAGGTCGATATACGCTGGAGACCATCGATCAACTCATATCTACCTTCGTCGACCTCGATCACATAGATCGGCGGAACGGGCATTTCAAGCAGAAGGGATTCTATGAAGCGGGATTGCGCTCCAAGCGACCATCGGAATAACCGCTGAAATTCCGGTCGTATGTTTAGCTCCGAAGTCTTGTGCATGTCTAAAAGCTCATTGAACGAAACGTCAAGACTCGTCGTCTGCAGCCGGACAACACTCTCATCGATGAATTGCGCTAGATTGGCGTTTGGCACATCACACTCCACTTTAAAGTTCGATAACGTACGCTCGCCGGGGTAGTCACGCGCCGGCTTCTCGGAACGCCCGCTCAAGCGCGTCGGCCTGCTCTGCACTAGAGGGCGCCTGTCCTTTCGACAAGTTGTAGATGACGTTTCTCGTTAGGCCGGACCTGGCTTGGAATTGGCTCTTGCTAAGGCCGGTAGCCTTCAGTCTCCGTTCAAACTCTTCGGCGCGATGTAGCCACTCAGAATCTTGCTTCATATTCGTTTGCGAGCCTCGTTAGCAGGGCGTTGTAATCGTCGATCGTCTTCCTGAGATTCACCCACTGGAAAGGATAAGGCGACACGTTGGTGGCGATAAACTCTAAGATAAGGAACTCAAAGAAAGCCGGCGCCGCAAGCAACTGGAGGTCGCGGCTGGCGCGGAGAGCCTCGTCGCTCGGACGCGCATACGTTTTTCCATTGGGTTGCCGTGTCCCGTCGGCGAGGAAGCTTACTGCGCCTTCGTAGCTCAAGAATGACGTCGAGTGGTTGACGCCGACAATTCCGACTGCGATCGGAGGCTTTGAGCCACCCTTCGTCTTAAACTGTTCGACCTGTTTGCACAGATCGCCGACGACGCGATCAAGCTGCTTAATCATCGCTTTCGCAAGAATCTTTACTTCAACTCCGATCTCCGTAATCACAGTCGGTCCGCGCTTGATCGTAAAACCGGGCTCTGAGACAATCGGAGCTCCGTGCATGAGCTCGCCGAAGGTTCCATCCCCCCGACGAGCACTCCGACCATAGTTCTTGTTACGAGGATTGACGACACACTCAGCCGACTCGACGCGTGATACAAATTTGAGCGCGCGTCCGCGCTCCCGATCCCGGACGTAGAGGTCTTCGTAGAGCTCGAGGGCAAGACGATCGCCGTGCGTCGAGTTGCGATGCTCATACTTCGCTGAAAAAAGCGCCCGGAAACTGTTAAGAAGTCGGTATGGAGTATGCCCGCTCAATGATCGGGATCGACCTTTAGTGTCGCTTTGGTGGATCCAAATACTCGCTCCTTGGCCACCGCCTTCTTCAACCGTTTCAGAGCCAGCTCGGCGTAAGTTGGCTCGATATCGATACCAATGGAGTTGCGGCCGGTCTCGATAGCGGCCAGCATAGTCGACCCTGTCCCGATAAACGGATCAAGTACCGTATCGCCCGCAAACGAAAATAGCTTTATGAGGCGCTCGGGAACCGCGATCGGAAATGGCGCCGGATGCTCGCGAGTAGAAGCACCGGGAACGTCGGTCCAGGGTGACCGTAGCCAACCCTGCATTTCTTCCTTGGTCAGCATCGAGAGCGCTTTTTGGAGCGGCTCCGGCGAACGGTACTCACCACCTTTGCGCATGAAGAGAATGTATTCAACGTCGTTCTTCACGACGGCGCCGGGCTGATATGGCTTACCATAGAAACCAGCACCGTTGCCCTCCGCTTCGTTGGCGCCGTTCGCAATTTTGCTCCAGAGAATCGGTGTCAGGCAATCCAGCTTATTCTTACGGGCGCGAACTTGGATGTCGGCGTGCAGCGGAAGGATGTAGTGCCGGCCGCCACGACGACGCGAGACGCAAACGTCGCCGATCACGCAGCATATTCGCCCTCCGGGAACTAGCACACGATGGCACTCCGCCCAAACTTTATCGAGCTCATCAAGAAAGTGTTCGTAATCTTCGATTTCTGCCATTTGCCCGTCTCGTCGAGCATAGGTCTTTAGCGTAAAGTACGGCGGCGACGTCACCACGAGATGAACACTTTCGCCCCGGATCCAAGATAGGTCGCGCGCATCTCCGACGCGCAATCTGTGCTTGGTTCGATCATACGGCGTGGGCCAAGGCTTACTGCGGAACTCGCGGTTTGCGGCCATCAGATGGGCAAGCGCCTCGGATGTATTGTCAGTTACTGCGTATGCAAGATTAAGAGCCATGGCGCTGACCTACGGCAGCCGCGATCTTTGGGACCTTGCGGAGGTCACGTTTCTTCGCCTCAGTACGGATCAGAGGAAGCTGGACGGGCTCGGACGCGACTAACTCAGCTAATTTTTGGGAGCGTCGGCGTGCGGCTATCCCGAGCGCGGCGAGCTTGAGACCAGTGCGTACATCCTCTTCCGAATAGATCCTTCGATCTTGGTCGTCGCGTGCGGGCGTAAGCAGACCCTGCTCTTCCCAGGCCTTGATTGTATCGGTGCTACGGCCAACGCGCCGAGCCAGCGCTGCGATGAACACGCCTCAACGTATTCGGGCGCCTGCCCTCCTCCCCCTTCCCCCCCAGACCTGGAGGCATTGCGAGTGGGATCTGCTGCCGGCGGTCTCCCTGCTCGTCAACTGGCCATCAGTTGGCGTCAGAAGGGAGCGAGGCCGCCGTCGCCCGCTCCTCGTCGATGGCACCACACCTGCTGCTCCGGTCCGCTCCCTGCCGAGGAAGAGCCAAGCTG
>DATKMJ010000002.1 GCA_035541935.1 Candidatus Binatia bacterium
TCGCGAGCGCCGCCGCCGGATAGACGACCGCGCTCGTGCCGACGACGAGAATGACGTCGGCCCGTGCGGCAGCCGTCTCGGCTTCGCGCCAGACCGCGCCGGGCAGCGGCTCGCCGAACCAGACGATCTGCGGGCGCCAGCGCCCGCCGCACTCGTGCTCGATCTCCGAGAGCGGGAGCCCGGTCTCGCCGAGCGGGCGGCGCTCCGAGCAGCGCGTGCAGCGCGCCTCGCGGAGGTTGCCGTGCAGTTCGAGCACGTTGCGCGAGCCGGCGCGCAGATGGAGCGAGTCGACGTTCTGCGTGGCGAGCGTGAAGTCGCCGATCGCGTCTTCGAGCCGCGCGAGCGCGAAGTGTCCGGCGTTCGGCTCGGCGCGCGCGTGAGCCGATTTGCGCTCGTTATACCACGTCCAGACCAGCTGCGGATCGCGCGCGAAGCCTTCGGGCGAGGCGAGCTCTTCGACGCGATGCGTTCGCCAGAGGCCGCCGACGCCGCGAAACGTCGGCAGGCCGCTCTCCGCCGAGATGCCAGAGCCCGTCAAAACGAAGACGGCGTTCGCGCGCCGCAGGGCCGCGACTAGGGCGAGGATTTGACTTTCGCGAGGAATGTGTAGAAAGTGCCTTTTACGGTCGCGGTTCCGGAGATCTCGCCGTCGCCGGCGAGCGTACCGCGCACGGTGAAACCGCCCGGCGCCTGCAGGATGAGCGTGATCTGCCCTTCGCTGACGTTGCCGCTCACGGCGATCGTGCGGCCGTAGAGCGGATCGGGGCGCGTCGATTCCGCGACGTACGTGCCGCTGACGATCCCGTGGTCGAACTTCAGTTTCATCGTGCCGGAGTAAGGCACGCGCGCCGCGCCGAACGTCGGTTGATACGCCGCGACGTACGTTGCCGACCAGACGTGGCCGTGCAGCACGACGGCCCGCGCCGCTATCGGAGCGAGCGACGCGAGCGCAGCGACGAACGCGAGTCGCTTCGTCACGCCTGCATTAATTTCTGCCACTCGTCGCGATCGATCCGCAGCGCCTCTTCGTCGAGGTGGGCGAGCGGCTCCCGCGTGAGGTGCTCCCGTTCGCAGAGATCCTGCTCCTTCGTATCCACGTAGAGCAGGCCGGTGACGAACTCGCCGCGCGTCGCGGCGTCGTGGATCGTCTTCAGCGCGCCCATCGCGTCGGTCGGATCGTAATCCACGTCGAGCTTGCGCAGGAGCACGTGCGATCCGTCTTCGAGCTCGACGTCGCGCACGGTTCCCGGCTCGTAATCCACCGTGATCTCGCGACCGCCGGCGATGTAATCCGCGGTGTGGAGCACGACGTCGTGATCCTTGACGTAGGCGTAGCTCTTCGTCGAGCCTTCGTGGTCGTTGAAGGTAACGCACGGGCTGATGATGTCGAGGATCGCCGTTCCGCGATGCGAGAACGCAGCCTGGAGCAGCGGCACGAGCTGCTTGCCGTCGCCGGAGAAGGAGCGCGCGACGAAGGTCGCGCCCAACTCGATCGCGAGCCCGCAGACGTCGATCGTCGCGTACTCGTTGACCTTGCCGCCCTTCTGCGTCGAGCCGACGTCGGCCGTCGCCGAGAACTGGCCCTTCGTGAGACCGTAGCAGCCGTTGTTCTCGACGATGTACGTGCAGTCGAGGTTGCGGCGGATCATATGGCAGTACTGGCCGAGCCCGATGCTCGCGGTGTCGCCGTCGCCGCTGATGCCGAGCACGAGCAACTCGCGGTTCGCGAGTTTCGCGCCGGTCGCGGCCGAGGGCATGCGTCCGTGCAGGCCGTTGAAGCCGTGCGCCTGCTCGACGAAGTACGCCGGCGTCTTCGAAGAGCAGCCGATGCCGCTCATCTTCGCGAGCTTGTGCGGCTCGACGCCGTACTCGAAGAGCGCCTTGATCAGATGGTTCGTGATCGAGTTGTGGCCGCAGCCCGCGCAGAGCGTCGTCGGCAGGCCCTTGTAGATCTCGCGCGTCAACCCGATGATGTTTAAATTAGCCGTCACTGCGTTACTCCGCGACCACCGCCGGCGCGCGCTCCTCTTCGAGGATCGGGTCGATGATGGCGTGGGCGTCGATCGGCACGCCGTTGTAGTGGCGAATCGATTCCAGACGCCCGATCAGATGCGTCGGAAGTTCCATGCGCAGAATGCCGTAGAGCTGGCCATCGCGGTTCTGCTCGACGACGTAGACGCGATCGTGGCGCTTCACGAAGGTCGCGACCTCGGGCGAGAGCGGCAGCCCGCGCACGCGCATGTAGTCGAGTTCGATTCCCGAATCGTGCAGGAAGTCGCGCGCCTCGACGACCGCGTGGTGGGTCGTGCCGTAGGCAATAATCGCGACTTTGCGCCCTTTCTTCTCCTCGACGACCGGCGCGGGCACGGCGCGGCGCGCCGTGTCGTGCTTGCGGCTGAGGCGGTCGAGGTTGCGCTGCCAGACGTCGGGCATCTCGGAGTAGCGCGCCTCTTCGTCGTGGCCGGTGCCGCGCGTGAAGAATCCGGCGGCGGAATGCTTCGTGCCGGGCAGCGTGCGATACGGAATGCCGTCCTTATCCACGTCGCGATAACGGCCCCACGACTTCATTCCCGCGAGATCGTCGGCGCCGAGCACCTTCCCGCGATCGAAAGGTTTCTCGGGATAGCGCAGCGCCGGCGTCAGCCACGAGTTCATCCCGAGGTCGAGATCGCTGAGCACAAAGACCGGCGTTTGAAAGCGCTCGGCAAGATCGAAGGCTTCCATCGCAAACTCGTATGCCTCGGAAACCGTCGCCGGCAGCAGCACGATGTGCTTCGTATCGCCGTGCGAGAGCGTGTAGGCGAACGCGACGTCGCCCTGCATCGTGCGCGTCGGCAATCCGGTCGACGGCCCGGCGCGCTGCACGTCGAAGATCACGCCCGGGACCTCGGCAAAGTAGCCGTAGCCGGCGTACTCGGCCATCAGCGAGATGCCCGGCCCCGACGTCGAGGTCATCGCGCGCGCGCCGGCCCAGCCGGCTCCGAAGACGATCCCCGCCGCGGCGAGCTCGTCCTCGGCCTGCACGATCGCGACGTTGCGCTCGCCGGTCTCTTTGTTCACGCGATGCTTATCGCAATACTGAATGAAGTACTCGCAGAGCGACGACGACGGCGTGATCGGATACCATGCGGCGACGGTGCAGCCGCCCATCACGCAGCCGAGCGCGGCGGCGCGATTGCCGTCCATGAACATCAGGCCGTCGGTCTTTCCGGTCATCGGAACGAGACGCCAGGGATCGTGCTTCTCGAGGTGCTCCCGTGCGTATTCGATGCCGACGCGCACCGCCGACATGTTCAGCTCGACGGCGGCGGCCTTGCTGCGAAACTGGGCGCGCAGGCTCTCCTCGATCGTTGCCTCGGGAATCTCGAGCAGCTGCGCGACGACGCCGACGTAGATCATGTTCATTAAGTACTTGCGCAGATCGCCCTTATCGGCGAAATGCTCTTTCGCCAACGCCGAGAACGGAATCGGATAGTAGCTCAGATCCTCGCGCAGCGTATCGCCTTTGCAGGGATAGGTCTCTTCGTGGATCACCGCGCCGCCCGATTTGACGCCGGTGACGTCGGCCTGCCAGGTTGCGGGATTGAGCGCGACGAGGACGTCGAAATCGCGCGCGCGGCATTGATAGCCCAGCGCGCTGACTCGCACGTCGAACCAGGTAGGCAGTCCCTCGATGTTCGACGGGAAGACGTTCTTCGGTGCGACGGGAATTCCGAGGCGAGCGATGGCGTTGGTCAGCACGAGGTTGGAAGACTGGCTTCCGGAGCCGTTGACGGTCGCCACGCGAATCGTAAAATCGTTGATTGCGCGTACGGGCATGTCTGAGGATTATTTACGAAGCGACGCGCCGCTTCCTATTCTCTTGAAGTATCCGTCTCCGCGGCGGCGAAACGCGGCAGAGTGACCAAGCAGGTTCTCCTCGGACTGGCGCTCTTGCTCGCCGCCTCGCCCGCCGGGGCGGCGCCGTCGCAGCCGCTCGCTTCTGCGCTTCGCGCCGACCTGCAGCGCTATCTCGACGCGCGCGGCAAGGCCGAGCACATCTCGGCGGTATCGCTGAGCGTCAGCCTCCGCGACCGGCGCACGATCGACGTCGCCGCCGGCACGACGTCGTACGGCGGAGCGACGCCGGCGACCACGCAGAGCCTCTTCCAGATCGGCAGCAACACGAAGGCCTTCACGTCGGTGCTGCTCCTCAAGCTCGAAGGGGACGGCAAGCTCAAGCTCTCGCAGACGGTCGGCAATTGGCTGCCGCAGTACCCGGCGTGGAAGAGCGTCCATCTCTCAACCCTGCTCGACATGACGAGCGGCATCGCGACGTACGACGACACGCGCGCGTGGGAGGCCGCGATCGTCGCCGACCCGGCGCGCGACTTCACGCCCGCCGAACTCATCGCGTACGTCTACGGAAAGAAATCGCTCTCGAAGGGCTGGCTCTATTCGAACACGGGTTACGCGCTCTCCGAGCTGATCGCCGAAAAAGCCTCGGGGCAGCCGTACGCTGCGATGCTCCGCAGCCGCGTCATCGCGGCCGCCGGCCTGCGCTCGACGTACTACTCCGGCGAGACGTACTCCGCGGATCTGCGCGCGCGAACCGTCTCGGGTTACTACGACGATACGAGCGCGGGCGCCGGCGGTTTGAAGCCGCTCGTCGGCCGGGACGTTCGCGATTTCTCGGTCTCGTGGGCGGGAGCGGCCGGCGCGATCGTCGCGACCCCGCACGACGTGGCCCAGTGGGCACGGCAACTCTACCAAGGCTCGATCCTGACGGCCGCGCAGCGCGCGAGCATCGAGCGGCTCGTCTCGCAGAAGACGGCGAAGCCGATTTCAGACGTCACGCCGTCGGACCCGCGCGGCTTCGGCCTCGGCGTCGCGCGGCTCTATAAGCCCGGGCTCGGCGCCTTCTGGTTCTACGAGGGCATGACGCTGGGGTACCGCGTCGTCCACGCCTATTTTCCGAAGCAGGACGTGGTGGTCGTCGTCGGCGCGAACAGCCAGCCCGCACCGCAGGAAAACCAACTCCCCGCGCTGCTGCAGACGGTCGCCAAGACGTTGGCGCAGTACGGATCGTTTTAAACTATGGATCTAGCGCACGTCATCCTTCACGTCGCCTTCTGTGCCGCGATCAGCCGCGCACCGTCGGGCACGAGCCTCGCCCTCCAAGTCCAACTGACCGACCGCACCGGCCGAACGCACGTCCAGACGACGTATCACGTCGAGCGCGGCGACGAGAATCAGGCGATCGTCGAGTTCGACAGCGGCTTCGGCATCTATCGGCTCGACGTCGCGGCGCCGAAGTATCGCTGCTCGGCGACCGATTATCTCGTTTTGATCTCGGGTCACACCCGCAGCGTCACCGAGACGCTTGCGAACCCGCCCGCGCCGCCGCCGAAGCCCGTGTTGCTCTCGGGAACGGCGCCGCAGTCATTCCTCTACGTGCAGCCGACCTTCATGCTCTTCGACAAGAGCCAGGTTACGTGCAACAAACCCATGCCGCAGCCGCTGCAGGCGCAGATCGTCGTCGAGAACGACCAGGACGGCTATTACACGTGGCTCTACGGCGGCGACTCGGCCGCACCCGACTCACAGCAGCTCGTGCTGCGCCTGCGGACGCCGACGCACGCCTACCACTACGTGCGCATCCCGATGAC
>DATKMJ010000003.1 GCA_035541935.1 Candidatus Binatia bacterium
TACCTGTCATCCTGAGCGAAGTCGAAGGACAGCTCCTCTACGTGTCATCCTGAGCGTAGTCGAAGGACGACCCACTGTGTCACCCTGAGCGAAGTCGAAGGGCTGAGCGCAGTCGAAGGGCTGAGCGCAGTCGAAGGACGACCCACTGTGTCACCCTGAGCGTAGTCGAAGGGCTGAGCGTAGTCGAAGGACGACCCACTGTGTCACCCTGAGCGTAGTCGAAGGACGACCCACTGTGTCACCCTGAGCGAAGTCGAAGGGCTGAGCGCAGTCGAAGGACGGCTCCTCACCTGTCATCCTGAGCGGAGTCGAAGGGCTGAGCGGAGTCGAAGGACGAGCGGCGAGGGTCTCGCTCTAGCCTAGTCCTTCAGCTCCACGAAGACCACGTGTGTGTCCGTGGTCCCGATGTTCTCGCCGATGTGGACTTGGGCGGGCGACCAGACCGCTTGACCTGCCCTCACGGTCACCTCCCGAACGTCGCTTCCCACCGTCAGGCGGCGCTGGAAGTCGGAGAGCATCAAGAGGACGCTGTCGGGATGCTGGTGCGCCTCGGTCTTCTCACCCGGCTTGTCGCGGTACTCGAGAACCCTAACGCGATCGTTTTCGAAGACGACCTTGTATTTGTCCGGATCGGTTTGCGTCGGGTCTAGCGCGCTCATACTATTACCGTCATTCGACTTCGCTCTGTCCTTCGACTTCGCTCAGGATGACACGTAGAGGAGCCGTCCTTCGACTTCGCTCTGTCCTTCGACTTCGCTCTGTCCTTCGACTACGCTCAGGATGACACACGTAAAGGTCCTTCGACTTCGCTCAGCCCTTCGACTTCGCTCAGGATGACACGCGTAACAGACGATTGGGGTGGTGCGCAAGACTGGACTCGAACCAGCACGAGATTGCTCCCGCTAGCCCCTCAAGCTAGTGCGTCTACCAATTCCGCCACTTGCGCACGGGGACCGAAGTTCCGGCCTGGGCGCTTCGGGGCCGCGCAGGGCCCCGCCCTGCCGGGGGCCGGGCCTAGTTCATATTCGGGTCGAGGGCGTCGCGAAGGCCGTCGCCGATGTAGTTGATCGCGAGCACCGTCACGAGGATGCAGAGGCCGGGGAAGACTGCGGCCCACCAGGCGGTCTGAAGATTGCTCGACGCGGTCGAGAGCATGTTGCCCCACGACGCGGTCGGCGGCTGAATTCCGAAGCCGAGGTACGAGAGCGTCGATTCGAGGATGATGACGCCGGCGACGTCGAGCGTCGCCTGGACGACGATCGGCGCGACCGCGTTCGGCAGCAGGTGGCGGAAGATGATCCTCGCGTCGTTGTTCCCGACCGCGCGCGCCGCCTCGGCGAACTCGCGCTCGCGCAGGCTCAAGAACGATGCCCGCACCAAGCGCGCGACGGTCGGCCACGTCAGCGCCCCGATGATGATGACGATCACCCCGAAGCTCAGCGCGGCCTTCGTCGAACTCGCGGCGACGATCGCCGTCAGCACGAGCAGCAGCGGCAGCAGCGGAATGGATAAAAAGACGTCGGTGAGGCGCATCAAAGCGTAATCGACCCAGCCTCCGTAGTAGCCGGCGATCGCGCCGAGGGTGCTGCCGATCAGCACCTCCATGATCACCGCGAAGAGCCCGACGGCGAGCGAGATCCGCGCACCGAAGAGCAACCGCGAGACCAGATCGCGCCCGACCTCGTCGGTGCCGAGCAGATGCCCGCCGCACTGCGAGGCGTCTTGGAAGCACGGCGGCAGCGGCAAGCCCTGCCAGTGCACGTTATCGATCGCGTCGGGATCGAACGGCGCGAGCTGCTTGGCGAAGGCCGCGGCGAGCACCAACAGCGTCAGCACGATCAGGCCGCCGACCGCGAGCTTGTGACGGCGCAGACGCGTCCAGAACGTGACCTTCGTGAATGCAAGGTCTTCTTCGATGATGCGGTCGCCGGGAAGCGGAAGCGTCGGTGCGGCCATCGGATCCCTCAGTCGTACTTCACGCGCGGATCGAGCCACGCGTAGACGACGTCGGCGAGCAGGTTCGAGAAGACGACGAGGAACGCGACCATCACCAGATAGCCCATGAGCAGCGCGAGATCGCTTTGCTGCAGCGCGTTGTAGAAGAGCCGGCCCATTCCCGGCCAGGCGAAGATCGTCTCCGTGACGATCGCGCCCGTCACGAGACCCGGCAGCGAGAGCGCGGTCACCGTCACGACGGGGATCAGCGCGTTCTTCAAGCCGTGCTTGAAGAGAATCGTGCGGAACGGGAGTCCCTTTGCGGCCGCGGTCCGCATGTAGTCGGTGCCGAGCACTTCGAGCAGCGACGAGCGCATGAAGCGGCTGAACAACGCGATGCTCAGCAGCGAAAGCACGGCCGTCGGAAGGATCAGATGCTGGATGCGGTCGCCGAGATCGAACGTGTCGCTCGCGGAGATGCCGGCGGACGGCAACTGGATCTCATAGCCGAACGGCAGCGGGATCCCGTGTACCGCGAACGCGAGCTGCATCATCAGCGCGAACCAGAAGACCGGCATGGATTGGCCGAAGAACGCGACCGTCGTGATCGCGTAGTCGAGCGCGGTGTAGCGGTAGACCGCCGAGACGATTCCCGCGGTGATGCCGACGACGATGGCGACGATCAGCGAGGTTCCCATCAGCTCGAGCGTCGCGCCGAAGCGCTCGATCAAGGCCTGGAAGACCGGCTCCGAGTTGCTCGTCGAGTAGCCCATGTCGCCGACGAGGATGTGCCCGAGCCACTTCAGGTACTGGATCGGAACGGGCTGGTCCATGCCGAGATTGTGCTTGAGCCGGACGATATCCGCTTGCGTGATGTGCGGGTTCTGCAGATACGGCGCCAGCGGCCCGCCCGGCATGTTGTACAGGATGGCGTAGAGGACCACCGAGATGGCGAGCAGCAGCGGAATCGCTTGAAGCGTCCGGCGCAAGACGTATGTGAACAATTTGCCGCGCCGTTATTGGACGGAAACGCCCTCGCCCCTCGCGCCGAGCGCCGGGAGGCCGAGGAGCTTTCGGGCTTGATCCGGCGTCGCGACCGCCCGGCCGGCCTCGGCGGCGATTCTCGCGACCCGCGCGACGAGCTCCTCGTTTTTGGCGAGACGCCCGCGGCTGTAGTGGAGATTGTCCTCCAAACCGACGCGCACGTGGCCGCCCATCGCGATCGCAACCATCGCCATCGGGAGCTGCTGGCGTCCGATCCCCGCCACCGACCACGAGCAGCCGTCCGGCAGATCGTCGACGAGATCGGCGAGGTTCTGGGTAGTCGCCTCGAGCCCGCCGGGAACGCCGAGCACGAGATCGCAATGCTGCGGAAACGCGAGCAGCCGCTCGCGCGCGAGCTTGCGCGCGTTCGCGATGTGGCCCTTGTCGAAGATCTCCAGTTCCGGCCGCACGTCGAACTCGCGCATCTTCTTCAAGATGCCGCGCATGATCGGAAAGCTGTTCTCGAAGATATCGTCTCCGAAGTTCACGCTGCCGCACGTCAGCGTCGCCATCTCGGGGCGAAGTTGCAGCGGTTCCGCGCGCTCCTCGGGCGTCATGCCGATCGCGCCGCCCGTCGAGAACTGCACGATCAGATCGCTGTTCGCGCGAATCTCTTCTAGCGCTTCGCGGAACCGCGCGACATCGTGGGTGTTCGTGCCGTCGTCGTTGCGGCAGTGAACGTGAATGATCGAACCGCCCGCCTCGCGCACGGCGCGCGCCGTCTCGCCCAAGAGCTTCGGCGTGTAGGGCAGATGCGGCGTCTGGTCGGGGCGCACTTCGGCTCCGACCGGCGCGCAGGTGATGATCAGCGGATCCATTCGCTCACGCTTTCAGCGCGCGATAGGCGGCGGCGACGAAATCCCGGTCGACGCCGAGCAGCGCGGTCAACGCGATGGCATCGGCTCGCGACGCTTCGTCGCCGGCGACCTCAGCGATCGTGTAATCCATAGATTCCGCTAGGGTTGCAAGCGCCTCGTCAACGTCCTGCGTCTCCCGATGCTCGAGCGCGCCCCGCAGCCCGCGCACCGCGAAGTGCCGCACCGCGGCCGCCTCGGCGATGCCGGCTAGATGGGTCGCGAGCAGGCCGCAGGCGCGGCGCTCTCGCAGACGCGCGACGAGCGCCACCAAGAGTGCCCGCCCTTCGTGCGGCGTCGTCGTGCGCGCGAACTCGTCGGCGAGAATCAAAAGCCTCGGCGAGGCGCGCGCCAGGATCTCCTTGAGCGTCAAGACCTCGCGCGCGAACGACGAGAGCAGCCCGGTGCGCTCCTCGCGCCCGATTCCCAACCAGGCGACGTGATCGAAGAGGGCGGTCTTCGCGTTCGCAGCGGGAACCGGCAGGCCGAATGCCGCGCAGAGCGCGACGAAGCCGCAGGTCTGCAGCGCGACGCTCTTGCCCCCCATGTTCGGTCCCGTCAGCACGGCCGCGTCGTGTAACGCGAGGTCGAGGGGAACGAAACGGCGCCCTGCGGCCACAAGATCGGCTTCGAGCGGGAGAAAGCGCGCGCGTTCGAAGGCAAGCGCCGGCTCGGCGACGATCGTCGCCGGCACGCAGTTCCGGCGTAACGTAAAGCGCGCGGCGGAGGCAAGCACGTCGAGCTCTCCCAGCGACTCGGCGGCGGCGAGCAATGCCTCTCCGTGCTCGCGTACGATCGCCGAGAGCCTCGCGCGCACGCGTTCCTCGGCAGCGGCAACCTCGCCGGCCGCGGCGTCGCGCCGCTCGAGCGCCGCAAGCGCCGCGTCGCCGTACTCGAGCGAGCAGAGCAGGTACGTCGGCGCCTCGCGCACGACGCGCACGCCCGCCGGCAGCGCGCCGCGCAGTTCGTCGCGCATCACGATGAACTCGTCCGACGCGATCTCGCCACGCTGCAGCTCGCGCGCGACGCGTTCTCCCTCGCGTCCTCGCACCGAATCCAGCTCCGCCTGCGCGCCGGCGAACGCGACGCGCGCGTTCGCCAGCGCCGCATCGAACGCGTCGGCGAGGTAGAATCCGTCTCCATCGGCTCGCCCGCGGGCGAGCGCGCTCGCTACCGCGACCACGCCCTCGTTCGCCACGCGCGTCCGGGCGATGCGTTCCGCCGTCAGCGCGTCGACCCGTTCGATCGCCGCGCAGAAGCGCCGCAGCTCGAGAAAGTCCGGATCGCCGAGCACCTCGCCCATCGAGGCGCGCGCGACCGCGGTCCAGACGTCGGGGAGTTCGCGCAGCGCCGCGCGCACGCCGTCGAGGCGTTCGGCATCGAGCGCGGTCGCAATCCCTGCTATCTGCGCCGCGCGAGCAGCCGCCGCGTTCTCCTCGCCGACCGCGAAGGGGCGAATCTCGTCGAAACGCCGCTCGCCGTACGGCGAGACCGGCGCTATCTCGGCGACGAGCCAATCGAAGCCGAGCAGCTGCGCGGTCGCGGCGTCGAGAAGCGGCTGCGGCTTCATGCCGCGCGCGCTCCCGCGTAGACGTCGAACGCCGGCAAGCCCGTCGCCGCCGCAACGGCGTCGGCGAACGCGCGCGGCTCGAACGTCCGATCCGGCGCGATCGACGCGACCGTCGCGGCGATCACGCGCAGCGGACGCTCGCACCGCAGGCGCAGGAGCGCGAGCGCCTGCGTCGCGGATTTACCGCCGAGCGCGACCTGCGTCGGGTCGCGGACGACGATCTGGCGCGTCTCGCGCGCCGCGATCAGCGCGGCCGCGCGCGACGCGGTCAACCCGCCCTCGAGATGCATCGCCGGCGCCGTCGGATCGTACGGCGGGAGGCGCAGCCGCGCGACGAGCGCGGCGGCTTCGTCCACGCTCTCTTGCATGGTCGGCGCCGAGGCCGCGCCGCACGCTACGACGATAGCGCCGTCCGAACCGGCCAGCGCCGCAACGCGGTCTACCGCTCCGTCGACGAGCACGAGATCCCCGCGCGCGCTCAATTCTTCGACGACTTCGCGCACGCCGGAGGCCGTCGGCGGCCCGACCAACTCGTAGAGCGCTGCGGCGGAGACGCGCGCGTAGAGCAGCGGACCGGCCGGGCTGCGCAACCCCGAGAGCTTGACGATCTCGCACGCCGGCGATCGCGGCAGCGAGCCGCGCGCCGTAACGAAGAGCGTCTGCGGTTCGAGGCGGATGCGCGGCTTGGGATGGGCGTCGCCGCGCGTCGTCGCATCGCCCTCGCGTCCGATCGAGGCGATGCCGATGCGCGCGCCCTCCGCGCAGGCCGCAGCGTAGATCGAGCGCAGCGCCGTCGTCTTGCCGACGTCGCGCGCCGTGCCGACGACGAAGATGCTGCGCGCGCCGAGCGAGCGCGCCAGCGTCAGAATCTCCGATCCGACTCGCACGTCACGCCACTTCATTTAACCGAGGTGCAGCGCCTTGAGCGCTGCGAATAGAATGCCGGTTAGCGTCAGCAGCAGCCCGCCGAGAAACGCCGCATTCCGTTCCGCCAAACGCCCGAGCCACCGCCCCAAGCTGAGCCCCAAGAACGTGGAGGCGACCGAGATGCACGCGATGACGACGAGCGAGACCGGCATCGGGACGCCGACGTAGAGGATCGAGAATCCGATTCCCAGCGAATCGAGGCTGATCGCGAGCGACGCGACGAAGAGGCCGCGACCTCTCGTCAGATCGAGCCGCGAGGTTCCGCTCAGTTCGCTGCGACTCTCGCGCATCATGTAAACGCCGAGACCGATGAGCGCCGCGAATCCGAAGTAGCCGGCGGCGTCTCCGATTAGGCGTCCCGCAAGGAGGCCGAGTCCCGCGCCGAGAGTATTCATGAATACCTCGGCAAAAGCAAACGACGTGCCGATCAGCGCCTTACGCCGCGTCGAAACGCCGCGAACGCCGACGCCGATGCTCACCGCAAAGACGTCGAGCGCGAGCGCCAGTGCGATGATGAGGACCTTGAAGAATGCCCCACTCACAGAAATCGGCTTTCCGCGATAGGCCAGTAAAGCATCCTGCATGACGCGGCGATCGCCGGGCCCGATCTTCCTCATCGCAGCGCTCGCGCTGCTCCTCATCGTCGTCGCGCCGATCGCAGCCGTCCTCGCCGCGATGTCGCCGGGCGAGGCCCTGCGCAGCTTCGCCCGCACCGGCGGCGCCGCGCTTCGAGTCTCGCTCATCGCCTCGGCGGGGGCGACGTTCGCGGCGACGCTGCTCGGCGTCCCCGCCGGCTACTATCTGTCGCGGCTGCCGGCGCGGCTGCGCGCGAGCGCGCTCTTCTTGCTCGCGCTGCCGCTCGCGTTTCCGCCCGTCGCGTCAGGCCTGATGCTGATCTATGCGCTCGGCTCGAACTCGCCGCTGGGCGGCTGGCTCGCGGCGCGCGGACTGCCCGTTCCCGATTCGCTCCTCGGAGTCGGGGTCGCCGAGTTCTTCGTATCGGGATCGTTCGTCGCGATCGCCGCGACCGCCGCGTTCGGAGCGCTCGATCCCATGCATGCCGATGCGGCGCGAACGCTCGGCGCGAGCGAATGGCGCATCTTCAGCCGGGTCGCGCTGCCGGCGGCGGCCGCGAGCATCGGCGCCGGCGTCGCCTTCGCCTGGCTTCGGGCGATCGGCGAATACGGAGCGACGAGCATCGTCGCCTACCATCCGACGTCGCTGCCCGTCGCGCTCTACGTCACGCTCTCGGCCTCGGGCGTGCGCGAAGCCCTCGCCCTCTGCTACGGCTTCGTCGCGCTCGCGGCCGTCGTGCTCGCCGCGGCCTGGATTCTGCGGCGAGGCGTCGTGCATTAAGCTCCCGAACTGGGGGCGCGGTGCTCCAGAAGAACTTTTACTTTCTCGCGCGGCGCTTCGTCGCCGGGGAGACGATCGAGACCGCGATCCGCGCCGTGCGCCAACTCAACGACGAGGGCATCACCGCGACGCTCGACTTTCTCGGCGAGGACGTCTCCGAGCGCGCCGCGGCGACCCGCACGCGCGAAATCTATCTCGAGATGCTCGACTCCATCGCCGCATCGAGCGTCAATTCGAACGTTTCGGTCAAGCTCACCGCGATGGGCCTGCTCGTGGATGAGAATTTCTGCCTCGAAAACCTGCTGGCGGTCGTCGAACGCGCCGCCGTGAATCCCGATCCGTTCGTCCGCATCGACATGGAGGGCTCTTCGGTCCTCGAGGCGACGCTGCGGATATTCGGGCGCACGTACGCGCAGTACCACAACGTCGGGCCGGTGCTGCAAGCGTACATGAAGCGCACCTCGGGCGACGTCGAGCGCGCGATCGAACTAGGAGCGCGCGTGCGGCTCTGCAAAGGCGCCTATAACGAGCCGGCCTCGATCGCATACAAGAGCATGCCGGAGATCCGCAAGCACTATCTCGAGCTCGCGCGCGAACTGCTCGAGCGCGGCACCTATCCCGGCATTGCGACGCACGACCACCGTTTGATTCGCGCGGTCAAAGAGTTCGCGCGCGAGCGCTGCATCGCCAACGATCGGTTCGAGTTTCAGATGCTCTACGGCTGCCGGCCGCGCCTGCAGCGGCAGATCGTCGCCGAAGGCTATCGCCTGCGCGTCTACGTTCCGTTCGGAACGCACTGGGCGGGCTATTTCTACCGCCGCGTGCTCGAGCGCCGCGAGAACGCGCTCTTCGCGCTCTCCTCGATCTTCTCGCGCTGAACGTGGCCGCAGGATAATGCGCGCGGTCGTGCAGCGCGCCGGCAGCGCGAGCGTGCGCGTCGGCGAGCGCGTCGCGGGCGCGATCGAAGCGGGACTGCTCGTGCTGCTCGGCGTCGGCGTCGACGACGATGAGCGCGACGCGATCGCGATGGCCGAGAAGATCGCGACGCTGCGGATCTTTCCCGACGACGCCGGTTTGATGAATCGCAGCGTGCTCGACGCCGGCGGCGCCGTTCTTCTCGTATCGCAGTTCACGTTGCACGGCGACGCGCGCCGGGGACGCCGCCCGTCGTTCGTTGCGGCCGCGAAAGAGCCGCAGGCGCGCCCGCTCTACGAACGTACGGGCGCGTCGCTCGCAGCGCTCGGCGTGCCCGTCGCGTACGGCGAGTTCGGCGCGCACATGGACGTCGAACTGGTCAACGACGGCCCGGTGGCGATCCTCCTCGATACGAAGCGGCTATTCTAGCGCTTGCTTGCTACAGAACTTTCAGGGGGCCACTTGCGTTGTAGTGAGTGGAGCCAGTAAGAGTCTGCCGCCCTTCCGGAGCGGCGCAAGGAACACAGGTGAAAGAAAGAATGCCAGGGACAACGGATCAGGCGCGGCGCGGCGGAGGGATGTCCGTCCGAGAAGCCGGCCAAAAAGGCGGCGAAACCGTCAAGCACAAGTACGGCGCCGCGTTCTACGAGGAGATCGGCCGCAAGGGTGGGTTAGCCACCAAGCTTGCCCACGGCCACGAGTTCTACGAGCAGATCGGTAAGAAGGGTGGCAAAAAGGGCGGCGAAGCCACGCGTGATCGCTATGGCCCGAACTTCTACGAACGCATCGGCCAAAAGGGTGGCCAAAAAGTCAAGCAACTCATCGAAGAGGGCAAGCGCGCAGCCACCGACCGAAAGCAGCGCGCGAGCTAAACGGACCCGGCTCGGGTCGCGCCTGAGCCTTCCGATTCTCGCGTTCGTCGCGCTCGGCGTGGGCACGGCCGGGGCATATCCAATGCCTCCGGCACCCCTGCCGAAACCGACGCCGAGCGAATCGACACCGGCCCCGAGTGACGTCCTGCCTTTCGACACGACGCTACTTTGCGTGCTCGACGATCCCATCTCGTCTAAGGCTTCCAAGACGGGTGAGATCGTCCGCGCACATCTGCGCGACGCGCTCGTCGTCGGCGGACGCACCGTCGCCGCAGCCGGCGCGCCCGTACAAATTCGCATCGTGGACGCGTCGCCCGCCGACCTCGCCGACGTCTACGGCTTCGTCGACATCTTCTTCGAACCGCTGATCCTCGCCGACGGGCGCAACCTGCCGCTGCGCGCCCCGATCGCGCGGTTAACCCCGCAAATCTCCTCGGGACACGCATCGACCGTGGGCGCCGAGGATACGGTCGGCGACATCTTCGTGCCGTACTATCCGATCTATCAGATCTTGCGAAAAGGCAAGAATTTCGTGCTCGGCCCGGGATCGGTCGTTCCGGCAAAGACCGAAGCGACGATCGCCGCGCGCCCGAACGGCACGTTCGCGATCGTAACCCCGCCGCCGCTCGCGCAGAGCACGGCCCCGCCGAACGCCACGTTTCCGGTGATGCCGCTCGCGACGCCCTTCGGCTCGGCCGCCGAGACTCCGAGGCCAAAGCCCACGCCGACGCCGAAAGACCTCCGGCAGAAAGTGAGGTAAGCCCCGTGCTCATTCGCTTGACGTGCTTGGCCGCGATCGTCGCACTCGTGCCGGCCGCCGGTTTCGCCGCCACTCCCGCACCGACCGCGACCCTTTCGCCGGTTCCGACCGGAACCGAGGTCGCGTTCGTCTCTCAGATTCAAACCGATCTCAACGCGCGCTTCCCGACGTCTGCCGATGCCGTCAAAGCCGGCTACTTCCGGTACGGTAACGAGGACTCGGACGGCGCGATCAGTTACGCCAACCTAAAGTGGCAGAGCGCCACTCCGCGAGAACCGAGCCAGCTCTGGTACGACGTCAAGGGCAACCTGCTCGGCGCGGATTTCTCGGTGCTGCAGAGTTCGTCGCCGGAGCCGCCCTCGATCTGGGGCGTGAACTACCGGCGCTGGGTCTCGTTCCGCGAGCACATTCATTACATTCTGACCGGGCCGAACGGCACCGAGACCTACGGCGCCGTCAGCGCGAAGAAATTCGCCGCAGCCGGCGGGGACGTCGACAAGCCGCAAGCCGCCACGATCGTCAAAATGGGCAAGGCCACGAGCGTCGCCCAAGTCAAACGCGTCTTCCTCTTCCCCTCGATCTGGGATCTGATCGTCTGGATCAAACCGAATCCAGACGGCGCCTTCGCCGATAAGAATCCGCTCGTCGTTCCCAGCGCGAACGCCGAAAAAGACGACATGTAAGGCTACTGCTTGACGCAGTAGCTCTGGGCGGCCGACAGCGCGATGTCGACCGCCTTGTCTTCGTTACGCGCCACGACGTCGCGCTGACCGTCGAACCGCAGATAACTCTTGACGTTGCGCTCGTCGGCGGGCATCGCCATCTCCTGAGGGTCGAAGCCCCCGAGCGCCGGATGGACGCGCGTGATCGGATAGTCGAGCATCGCCTCGTACATGCCTTGCAGGTCGATCGAGAGCTGGCGCTGCTTATCGTAGGCAGCCTGAAGGTCTTGCGCGGCCTCGTGGATGTCGGCCGCCGCGTCCTTGTCGGTCGTCAGCGTCGAGCCGGCGCGCAGTTGGTTGATCTCGCTCTGAATGTACGATAGCGAGCGGTTCAGCTCCGTCTCCTGGCGGCCGAGATGGTCGCGGACCTTCAGAAACTGCTGAACGTAATCGGGTTGATTGAAGAGCGCGTTGAGGTCGTCGAGCTGCACGCTCACCGCGTCGAGCGTCCGATCGTTCGCGAGCATCGGCGTCATCGCGTCGTTAAAATGCTCGGCGAGCGACTTACAGTACGGCGACGAGACCACCGTGATGATCGTCTTGAGCTCGTGCGGCGACGGCGAAGGCGACGGAGTCGCCACCGCCAGGATAGCGGCTACTAGGTTGAAGAGGAGCATGGTGGGCTAACGCCCTTATTCGTTCGTCCAGTAATCCTTGAGCGCCTTGCCGCGCGACGGATGGCGCAGCTTACGCAACGCCTTCGCCTCGATCTGGCGGATCCGCTCGCGCGTCACGCCGAACTCTTGGCCGACCTCTTCGAGCGTTCGCTGATGGCCGTCTTCGAGGCCGAAGCGCAAGACCAACACCTTGCGCTCGCGCTCGGTAAGATTCTGAAGCACGTCTTGCATCTTCTCTTTGAGCAGCATCACCGAGGCCGCTTCGGCGGGCGCGACCGCTTCCTGATCCTCGATGAAGTCGCTGAGGTGGGAATCCTCTTCTTCGCCGATCGGCGTCTCGAGCGAGATCGGTTCCTGCGAGATCTTCATCACCTCGCGCACCTTCTCGGGCGTCAACGCCATGGATTCGGCGATCTCTTCGACCGTCGGCTCGCGGCCGAGCTCTTGCAATAGCTGGCGCGAGACTTTGATCAGCCGGTTGATCGTTTCGACCATGTGCACGGGAATGCGGATCGTGCGCGCCTGGTCGGCGAGCGCGCGCGTGATCGCCTGGCGAATCCACCACGTCGCGTAGGTGGAGAACTTGTAGCCCTTGCGATAGTCAAACTTCTCGACGGCGCGAATCAATCCGAGGTTGCCCTCTTGGATGAGATCGAGAAAGAGCATCCCACGCCCGACGTACTTCTTTGCAATCGAGACGACGAGCCGCAGGTTCGCTTCCGTCAGCTGCCGCTTCGCTTCTTCGCCGGAATCGACGACTCTGCCGTCCGCCGATCCGTCGCGGCGCGCCTCGAGCTCGCCCGCCTCGATCCGCATCGCCAACGACTTCTCCTGCTCCATCGAGAGCAGCGGAACGCGGCCGATCTCCTTGAGATACATCCGAACGGGATCGTCGAGCGAGAGTCCGTCGGGGATCGTCTCCTCGGCCTCTTCCTCGCGCTCTGCTTCGGCCTTCTCTTCCTTCTGCTCGTCCACGAGCTCGATGCCCGCGGCGGTCAACTCCTCGAAAAACTCGTCGAGTTGCTCCGGGCTGACTTCGTCGAGCGCGTCGAACGTGGTGCTGATCTCTTCGTAGGTCAGCGACCCCTGGGCTTTGCCGCGCGCAATTAGCTTTTTCTTAAGCTCTTCGAGCGTAACGGGAACCGGCTCGGCAACCGCCGCCGCGCTCCTCTTACGTGCCATTCCTTCTCAATTTCACCCCCTTTCCGTTTCGACCTTACCGCTTCAGTTTCGCGACGAGCGCCTCGAATTCTCCGCGGAGTTCTTCGGGGACGCCCTCGCCGCTCGCCAGGCGGTCGTCTATGAGATTCGATAGTTCGCGGTATCGCTGCCGCTCGTCTTCGAGCTGCAATCGCTCGACCACCCGTTCCAAATGCGCCCTGCGATCCTCCGAGTTGCCGTAGCGAACCGCGGAACTGCGGTCGCGCCTGCCCAGCTCGGCGAGAAGGTCGAGCACGGCTTGGTCCTCCGCAAAGAGGCCGAAGACGTCCGCCGTCGACGTTAACACGTCACCGGCGGCGACGATCCGCTCGTAGATCCTGCGATAGACCTCGTTGCGGAAACGCGACGCGGCGATGCGGTTCGCGTACTCGGAGCCCAGCGAAGGCTCCTCGAGGAGAATGCTCACGACTTCGCGTTCGAAGGAGAGCACTTCCACCGAGGTCTTGACGTGACGGCTTTCGGCGAATGCCGCGTGCGCGCGCGGCGCGAAGTTTGCGCGATCGGCGAGAAACGGGCTATTCCGAAGGTCGTCCACGTTCACCTGCAGCCGGTTGGCGACGTGGACGCGCCAGCGATCCCACTCTTCGCGCGGCGCGAGCCGGCGTATGAGTGCTTCGGCCTTCGGCGCGACTCTGGCCGGAGAATCGAAACCGGCGCGCAGCTTCTCGACTTCGGCGTCGATCCGAAACTCGATCGCGGGTCGGGCGGAATCCAGCAGGCGGCGGAACGCCTCGGCCCCGTGCGTTCGAACGAACGTGTCGGGATCGTCGCCGGACGGGAGCAGGACGATTCGAACCGCGAGCCCCGCGTCCTCGACTGCCCTAGACGCTACTTCGATCGCTTTGGTTGCAGCCGCGCTCCCGGCCGCGTCGCCGTCGAAGCAAAGGTAGACGTAATCGGCATACTTGCGCAGCTCCGCCGCTTGCTCTGCCGTGAACGACGTTCCGAGCGCCGCCACGGCGTTCTCGAAGCCGGCCTGGTGGAGCGCGATGCAATCGAGGTAGCCCTCGACGACGATGATCGTGCGGTCGCCCTGCGCCGCCCGGCGCGCGAGATTGAGCGCAAAGAGATGGTGGCCTTTGACGTAGACCGGAGTCGTCGCGGTGTTGAGGTATTTCGGCTCGCCGTCGCCGATCGCGCGCCCGCCGAACGCAATGACGTCGCCGGTGGTCGAGTAGGTGGGTATCATTAGGCGGTTCCGGTAGAAATCGTAGTAGCCGCGCTGTCCGCTCTTGACGAGCCCGGCTCTCGCCGCCAGCGCGAGATCTATTCCGTTGCGCTCGAGCTCGTTGACGAGGCCGCCCCACGAGTCGGGCGCGTAGCCGAGATTGAAACGCGCGACCGTCGCCTCCGCGAAGCCGCGCCTGCGGCAGTACTCGCGTGCGGCTGCCCCGCGCTCCTGCCCGAGCATCGCGGCGTAGTATTCGGCGGCGATGCGGTTCGCGTCGTAGATCGCCTCGCGCTCGCTGCGCGCGCGGCTCGCGTAGGGGCTCTCGGGCTCCAGCTCGACGCCGGCCTTCTTCGCCAGCGCGCGCACGGCATCGCCGAACGCGAGGTTCTCCGACTTCTGCACGAAGGTGATGACGTCGCCGCCCACGCCGCAGCCGAAGCACTTGAAGAAGCCGCGATCGGGATGCACGTGGAACGAGGGCGTCTTCTCGGCGTGAAACGGGCAGAGCCCGACGAGGTCGTTGCCGCGTTTGCGAAGCGGCACGAATTCACCGATGAAGCTTGCGATATCTATGCGAGCCCGGATGTCGCGCAGAACGCCTTGATCGTATCTCACGGATAAGTCCATCTAGGACTTTCGTCGCGCGATGCGAAGGTTCCGTCGCCGTCGTGAAGCGCATCTTCGATCCGATCCATCACTTCATCGAGTTATCCACAGCGGAAGCGCGCCTTCTCGATCTGCCCGTCCTCCAGCGGCTGCGGCGCTTACGCCAGTTGGGACTGGCCTACCTCGCCTTCCCGTCGGCGGAACATTCTCGGTTCACGCACGCGCTCGGCGCCCTCGCGATGGGCACGCGCGCCTTCGACGAGCTGCTGCGCAGGAACCCGGCGCTCTTCGGCAGCGCCGGCGATGCGGCGTACCAGCGGCGGCTCCTCCGCGCCGCGCTTCTGTTGCACGACATCGGTCACGGCCCGTTTAGCCATTCTTGCGAGAGCGTGCTCGGCGTTCGCCACGAGGAGCGCACGAGGGCGATGCTGGACCTCCCCGACGTCGCACGCGGCATCGCCGACCTCGAAGTAGATGCCGGCGAGACGCTCGGCCTGATCCTCGGAGACCCGCAGAGCCGCTATCCGGCGTTGCGCGAGCTCGTGAGCGGACCGAATCTCGACGCCGATCGGATGGATTACCTCCAGCGCGACGCCTACTTCACCGGCGTCGCGACCGGGCGCTACGACGCGGACCAACTCGTCGCGTCGCTGCGGCTGATCGAGCGCGGGGGCAAGACCGTCGTCGGCATAGATCGCCGCGGCGTCGTCGCGCTCGAGTCGTTCGTCATGGCGCGGTACATGATGTTCGCCTCGGTCTACTTCCACCACACGACGCGGATGTTCGAGCACGTGCTCCACGACGTGCTGCGCGCGCTCTGGCCCGATCCGCGCGCGCTCGATCCCGTCGGGGAGTTCCTGCGTTGGGACGACTTCCGCGTGCTCGACTCGCTCGACGACCAGAGCGGCGAGCCGGCGCGGGTGCTGCGTAACCGGATCCGGGTCTACGCGCTCGCGGCGGAGTTCAACGCCGAGCGCGACCTCCGCGCGTTCGAGGCGTGCGAGGCGGCCTTACGCGACCGCTTCGGGAGCGAGAACGTCTGGGCCGACGAGCAGTCGCAGTTGATGCACCGCCTTCCGTTTGGAATCGGCGAAGAGCAGACGGTCTGGGTGGACGGACCGAGCGGCCCGGTGGACGCGCGCGAAGCGTCGGACCTCATCGCGAAGCTCAGCGGAAAGGCCTACTGGCGAAAACTCTTCGTGCTTCGCAAGGCCGTCGACGCGCGCGAGGCGCGCACGCTCTGCGGAGACGTTCTGGCGCGCCTACGTTAGCACGCCGAGAGCCGACTGCGCCGCTGCGAGGCGCGCGATCGGAACGCGGTACGGCGACGCGGAGACGTAGTCGAGCCCCAAGCGATCGCAGAAAGCGACGCTGCTCGGTTCGCCGCCGTGCTCGCCGCAGATCCCGATCTTCATCCCTGCACGCGCCCCGCGCCCGAGCTTGACGCCCTCTTCCATCAAACTGCCGACGCCGCGCCGATCGAGCACCTGGAAGGGATCTTCTTTGAGGATTCGCTTTTCGAGGTAGACCGGGATGAACGATCCCTCGGCGTCGTCGCGACTGTATCCGTACGTCGTCTGCGTGAGGTCGTTGGTGCCGAACGAGAAGAACTCCGCGTAGGCGGCCAGCTCGTCGGCGACGACGCAGGCGCGCGGCAGCTCGATCATCGTACCGATATGATACTCCAGCTCGACGCCGGTGCGGGCGATCACCTCGTCGGCGACGCGCTTTGCCGCGTCGCGCGTGGTCTGCATCTCCTCTTTCGTGCCGACCCCGGGAATCATCACCTCCGGGCGCGCGTCGACGCCCTCGCGGCGCAAGGCGCAAGCGGCCTCGAAGATCGCCCGAACCTGCATCTCGTAGATCTCGGGAAAGACGATGCCGAGGCGGCAGACGCGTAGGCCGAGCATCGGATTCTGCTCGTGTAACTGCTGCACGCGGCGGAGCAGGGCCGAGCGTTCGCCATACTCCGGGGAATCGACGCCCTTCGTCAGCCGCAGCTCCGTCGTCTCGACGAGCAACTGCTCGAGCGAGGGCAGGAACTCGTGCAGCGGGGGATCGAGCAACCGAATCGTCACCGGCAGACCGCTCATCGCGCGGAGGATGCCGGCGAAGTCGTCGCGCTGGAAGGGCAGCAGTACTTCGAGCGCCTTCGCGCGCTCCGCGGCATCGGCGGCAAGGATCATCCGGTGCACCACCGGCAGGCGCTCGGGCTGCATGAACATGTGCTCGGTGCGGCAGAGGCCGATGCCTTGCGCGCCGAGTTCGCGCGCCTTCGCGGCGTCCTCGGGCGTGTCGGCGTTCGCCCAGACTTGGAGGCGGCGCAGTTCGTCGGCCCACGATAGAAACGTCGCAAGCCAATCCGGCAACTTCGACGGCGGCCGGATGAGGCGCAGCTCGCCGATGCAGACGTTTCCGGTCGTGCCGTCGATCGTGATCCAATCGCCTTCGCGCAACTGCGTGCCGTCGAAGCTCGCGGACTTTGTCCGGCGATCGATCTGCAGCGTCTCGCACCCGGCGACGCACGGCTTGCCCATCCCGCGCGCGACGACCGCGGCGTGCGACGTGGCGCCGCCCTTCGCCGTGAGAATTCCCTCGGCAGCGATCATGCCGTGCACGTCGTCGGGCGTCGTCTCGGTGCGCACGAGGATCGTCTTGTGCCCCTGCTCCTTCCACGACACCGCGTCCTCGGCGGTGAAGACGATCTGTCCCGCGGCAGCGCCGGGCGATGCGTTGAGCCCCTTGCAGGCGACGCCGATCTCCTGCGCCGGGTCGATGCGGGCGTGGAAGAGTTGATCGAGCGACTGCGCGTTGACCATCCCGACCGCGCGCCGCTTGTCGATGAGCCCTTCGGAGACCAGATCGAGCGCGATCTTGACCGCCGCCTCGGCCGTACGCTTCGCGCTGCGCGTCTGCAGCATGAAGAGCTTGCCCCGTTCGACGGTAAATTCGAGGTCCTGCACGTCGCGGTAGTAGCGTTCGAGGCGCGACGCGATCTCGGCGAACTGCGCGTAGATCTTCGGCTGCTGCTGCGCGAGGTCGGCGATCTTCTCGGGCGTCCGGATGCCGGCGACGACGTCTTCTCCCTGCGCGTTCGTCAGGTACTCGCCGAAGAGCGCGCGCTCGCCGGTGTTCGGATCGCGCGTAAAGGCGACGCCCGTGCCCGAATCGTCGCCCATGTTGCCGAAGACCATCTCCATGACGTTGACGGCGGTTCCCCAGTCGTCGGGGATCTTGTTGAAGCGTCGATAGTCGATCGCGCGCTTGGAGTTCCACGAGTCGAAGACCGCCTCGATCGCGCCGCGCAGCTGCTCGTGGACGTCTTGCGGGAACTCTTTCCCCGCGCGCTCGCGCACGAGCGTCTTGAATTTCTCGACCAGCGATCGCCACGACGCCGCGTCGATCTCCGCGTCGGTCGCGAAACCGCGCGCCTTCTTGACCGCATCGATCTCCTCTTCGAAGCACTCCTTGCCGGTGCCGAGCACGACGTTGGCGTACATCATGACGAAACGGCGGTACGCATCCCACGCGAAGCGTTCGTTCGTCGTGAGCGTGGCGAGGCGTTCGACGGTCGTATCGTTGAGGCCGAGGTTGAGGATCGTGTCCATCATGCCGGGCATCGAGACCCGCGCGCCGCTCCGCACGGAGACGAGCAGCGGGTTTTCGACCGAGCCGAAGCCCTTGCCGGTGCGCCGCTCCAGTTCGCGCATCGCCGCGGCGATCTGTTCTTCCAAGCCGTCGGGAAAGCGGCCGCCGGCCGAATAGAACTGCAGACAGGCCTGCGTCGTGATCGTGAAACCCGACGGCACCGGCAGGCCGGCGGCGGTCATCTCCGCGAGGCCGGCGCCCTTGCCGCCGAGCGCGTTCTTCATCGCAGCCGGATCCGACGCGCTCCGCAGCGCTTCGCCCTCGTTGAAGAAATAGACGTATCGCGTCGCGGCGCTCGTCGTCATCGCTTCAACGTCTTCCCGAGATACTCGCCGAGCCCGCTCGCCGCGATGCGTTCCTGCGTCATCGAATCGCGCTGCCGCACGGTCACGCTGCCGTCGTCGAGCGTCTCGTAATCCACGGTGACGCAGAAGGGCGTCCCGATCTCGTCTTGCCGGCGGTAGAGTTGGCCGATGTTTCCCTCGTCGTACTGCGTGCGGAACTCCGAGCGCAACCGCGCCTCGATCGCGCGGGCGCGCTCCACCAACTCCGGCTTGTTCCGTGCGAGCGAGAAGACCGCAGCCTGCACCGGTGCCAGGCGCGGATCGAAGTGCAGGACGGTGCGCTCGGTCTCCTTACCGTTCGGATCGAGGCTGCGTTCGCGTTCGTAGGCGTCGATCAGGAAGGTGAGAACCGTGCGATCGACGCCGGCGGAGCTTTCGATGAGCAGCGGAGTGTAATGCGTCTTGCTCGCCTCGTCGAAAAAGCGCAGGTCCTTGCCGGAGAGCCGGATGTGCGCGTCGAGATCGTAGGTGCCGCGATGCGCGATCGACTCGAGTTCGCCCCAGCCCCACGGGAAGAGATATTCGACGTCGATGCCGGCGCGCGCGTAGTGCGGGCGCTCCGACTCGGTCAGCTCGTAAAAACGCAGGCGCCCCGAGGCGATGCCGTACGAGGCGTACCAGGCTTTGCGCCGCTCGACCCACTCCTGAAAGGCCGCCATGTCCTTGCCGTCGTCCGGCACGAAGTACTCGAGTTCGGCCTGTTCGAATTCGCGAACGCGAAAGGTAAAGTTCCCGGGCGTAATCTCGTTGCGGAACGACTTCCCGATCTGCGCGACGCCGAACGGCGGGCGCTTGCGCGCGGTCTGGTAGATATTCTTGAAGTTCACGAAGATGCCCTGAGCGGTTTCCGGGCGCAGGTAGGCGACCGCCGACGTATCCTCCATCGGCCCCACCGACGTTCGCATCATCAAGTTGAAGTTGCGCGGTTCGGTGAACGAGTCTTTGCTGCCGCAATCGGGGCACTGCGCGCGGTTCTCCAGGTGATCGGCGCGGAAACGATGCTTGCAGACCTTGCAGTCGACCATGACGTCGTGAAAGGCATCGACGTGCCCCGACGCTTTCCAGACAGACGGGTGCATGACGATCGACGAATCGAACGCGACCACGTCGTCGCGCAATTCCACCGTATCGCGCCACCAGGCGTCCTTGACGTTGCGCTTGAGAACCGCACCGAGCGGACCGTAATCCCAAAAGCCGTTGATCCCGCCGTAGATCTCGCTCGACTGAAAAATGAAGCCGCGACGCTTGGCCAGCGCCGTGATCTCCTCCATCGTGACGCGTTGCGCCGAGGAAGCCGTCTCCATTCAACCGCTACTTTTTTCGCTTACAGGCGCCGCACCTTGCGCCTCGTTTTATCGCCAGCGGTCGCCCCGCGCAACCACGTAGGTTTTCCAGACGTAACCCCACGGAAGCACGAGCGGCACGAGCACGACGCCCAACCCGATCGGGAACAACTGGTCGGCGGTGTCGGCGTCGACGCGGTGGGTGAAATAGAGCGGGAGCCAGGCGGCAAGAACCCAGAGCAGTTTCCATGCGAGTTCGAAGATCATCAGCGGCAGCATCTTGACCGGATATCGAATGCCGAGCAGGCAGAGCGCGGTGAACGCGCCGAGCAGCGCCATGCTCACGCCGTGCCACATGGTCCACGGCTTGGTATGATGGAAGATGGCCATCCACGTTTGACTTCCTTGGGCCAACCCGATCAGCGCGTACATCGCTCGCAGCAGGTACAGCCGGTACAGCGGGAGCTCTGCGGGCTGCGTTTGGATCACGGCGCGAAGAACGTTTTGAGGAACGCCGCCGCTTCGTCCGATATGCCGACGATCTTGTTCGTTGCCTGACGGTAGAACTTGAAGTTGAGCTCGCTTTCGGGCCGGCCGTCGTTCCAGTCGCTGAAACGCTTGAGCTCGCTGCGTCCCAGCGGCCGCTTCGCGAGCGCGGTGCGCTTGATGGTGACGCTCACGCGCGGGGTTTGCCGGGCGACGCCGCGCTTCTTCGCGGTCGCCTCGGCGGACGTAACGATCCCACGGGCGATAAGGCCTTGGCCGCCCTCGTTTTCGCTCGCGAAGACGAAGACGGTATCGCCTTCAGCGATGTTCTTTCCGCCGTACATCGTTTTCTGGGCGACGAACTCGAACGTCTTCGCCTGCGAATCGCGAACCTCGGCTTTGATGGCAAATGCCATGCTCACCCTCCTTCAGTCGCTTGCCGCGGCGCCCATCATACGCGCTTCGCCGGCCGGATAATCGCCGCGGGGATGCTCCTCGATCCATCGCTGCGCGCGAGCGGCAAGCCATTCGAAGTTCTCGAACGTAAATGGGCGAGTGTGGCGCCCTTCTTCGATCGCATCGCGCAGAAGTTCCCAATAAAGGCTCACGTTGTACCAGTCGGTTTGCAGATAGACCGATTCGTCAATCAAACCGCTGCGAACAAAGGACCCTATGTGATTGTAGATATCGCAGAGAAAGTACTCGGGATGCCGGCGACGGTCGACCGGAATGGCTCGAAGCCCCTCGCGAAAGCTCGGATCGGTCATTCGCTCGGCGAGATCGTGCCGCACGTAGTTTACGAGCTCGCGCACGCCGGGATCTTGCAGCATCACAAAGATGCTCTGTAACCCCGCGAGTTGGTTCGCACGCCTTATGTGGCGCAGCTGCACCAGGGCGGCAATCGCCGTGACCGCAATCACGAGGAACGTCGCAACCGAGGCAAAGGTGCTCCAGAACTCGAGCGTCACGTGCTTCGGCCGGCCTTACGCGATCGACGGCGCATAATTTATCATTTCATCTACAGCCCGCCATTACTTCCTTTCGAGACCGTATTACCTTAATTGAGACCGTGTCACCCTAATTGAGACCGTGTCACCCTGAGCTTGTCGAAGGGCCGGGCGCTCCAGCCGCGACACGCAACAGCCTGTTGCGAAGTCGTCTTAGCTGTGGTAGGCTGGCTCAGTATCAAGCCTGCAGACACATCGAAACGCGCGAGGCGCCGCAGTAATGCGGCGCCTCGTT
>DATKMJ010000004.1 GCA_035541935.1 Candidatus Binatia bacterium
TCGCGGCCCGCGTCGGACTCAAGGAAGTAGCGCACCGAAGTCTTGAGGCCGGAGAAGGAGAGATCGAGCGAATCGCCGGCCGGACGGTGGCGCGGAAAAGCGTAGGCCTGCGGGTCGCCGCGCTGCGCGAGCGCGTCGAGCGCGGCCCCGCCCGGATAGGGGATGCCGAGTAGCCGCGCGGTCTTGTCGTAGGCTTCGCCGGCGGCGTCATCGTGCGTTCGGCCGAGCACGCGCATGCGCGTCGCCGATTCGACCGCGACGAGCTGCGAGTGTCCGCCCGAGACGAGCAGCGAGAGAAACGGATACGGCGGCTCTTCGGGCCGGTCGAGAAACGGCGCGAAGACATGGCCGTGCAGATGATTGACCGCATAGAGTGGCCGATCGAGCGCGAACGCGTAGGCTTTCGCCGCCGCAACCCCGACGACGAGGCTACCTATCAGCCCGGGTCCGCAGGTCACCGCGATGCCGTCGACGTCGCGCATGCCGACGCCGGCGCGGTCGAGCGCGTCTTCCACGGCGGCGGAGAGCAGCGCGACGTGTCGGCGGCTCGCGATTTCGGGCACGATGCCGCCGTACTTTGCGTGAAACGCATCTTGGTTCGTCGCAACGCTCGAGTGCACGTCCCGACCGTCGCGCACGACCGCCGCGGCGGTATCGTCGCACGACGTTTCGATCCCGAGCAATAGCACGCACCGGGAATTGGCGGTCGGAAGGAGCGCGCCTGCAGCGGCAGCAAACGAAGCGCCGTGAACGCTCGAATCTATGGATCCGGCGAACGTATCTCGGTTTACGAGATCGACGACACCGAACTCGCCGTCGGCAGTACGCTCGGCGGGCCGAAGGGCGCCATCGTCATCAAGGCATCCGGTGCGATCGAGCGGTTCTATTCCAGCGATCTGGGCTACATGCTCATGGACGGCATCTCGATTCAGTTCTGGGACAGCCCGACCGGCGCCGCGCGCGCGAAGATCGACGGCACGTTCCGCATCCATCCCGACATGCAAGAGTACGAGTATCGGATCGACGACGGCGTTGTCGTCGTCGAGAAGGTCTTCGTGCTCAACCGCTTCCCAATCGGCCCGAGGGTCGACCCGCTCACCGCCTATTTGAGCGTCGAGATCCGTAACGAATCCGATCAGACGCGCGCGTACGAGAGCCTCACCGGCGCCCAACTGCGCGGCAACACCGAGCGCGACGTCCGCGCGAGTTACGACAAACCATCGCACGCCTTCGTGGCCGCCAACGCCGGCGCCCCGAACCAGGGGCGCGCCTTCGGATCGTCGCGCGCGCCGGCAAGTTACGAGGTGACCGCCGATCACGGCAAGATGAACCGGCGCCATTTCGGCGGTCCCCTCTCGAATGCGGTCGTGCGCGGCATCGCCGACCCGATTGCCTTCTTCCACCATCGGCACCGCCTGGCGCCGCGCGCGCGGCACCGCTTCGCGTTCACGCTCGTCGCATCGCCCGACGGCGCGAGCGGCGCGCGGCGCGCCTACGCGGCCGCCCCGGCTGCGCGCCAGGCGATGGTGCAGACGCGCCACCATTTCCAGAAGATCTTGCGCCGCTCGATGGTGATAACCCCCGACGCCGACGTGAACCGCGGCGTCCTCTGGGCGAAGGCAAACATGCTGCGCACGCAACTCTGCGCGCCGACGGGCTGGTCGTTCGTCAACGACCCGACGCGCACGAACAACAGCGTCGGCCGCGACACGGCGTCGTTCGTCTTCGGCTCCGACTACGTCACGCCGGACTTCTCGCGAGAGTCGCTGCGCTGGTACATGCAAAACGCCGAACGAAGCGGGAAGATCGTCGAATACTACGACGTGCGCACCGGCGAGCCGAGCGATTACGGCCTCAACGTCAACGACGACACGCCGCTGGCGATCCTCGCGCTCGGTCACCATTACCTCGCCACCGGCGACCTCGACTTCGTCGCCGAGTGCTACCCGGCAGCGAAGCGCGCCGCGGAGTATCTGCTCTCGCAGCGTAACGCCGACGGGCTCGTCTGGTGCACGGCGACCGAGACCGGCGAGCAAGGCATCGTCGGGTGGCGCAACATCATCGACGATTATCGGATCTCGGGCGCATCGACCGAGGTAAACTCGGAAGCGTTCGCGGCGCTCGTCGCGATCGCGCGGCTCGCCAAGGTGCTGGGGAAGAAGAAGGACCGCGAGCGCTTCGAACGCGAGGCGGCCGCGCTGCGCGCGGCGATCAACCGCCA
Source organism: Candidatus Binatia bacterium (assembly GCA_035541935.1). Lineage (GTDB taxonomy): Bacteria > Vulcanimicrobiota > Vulcanimicrobiia > Vulcanimicrobiales > Vulcanimicrobiaceae > Cybelea. Next base: position 2,222 of record DATKMJ010000004.1, read on the forward strand.
TCTGCTCGACCCCGCGACGGGTCTCTACTATCTCAACATCGACGTGGACGGCTGCCGGAAGACGAACGTCTCGTCGGACATGCTCTTTCCGGTGCTGCTCGGCGTCGCCGACCATACGACCGCGGCGCGCATCGTCACCCGCCTGAGCGTCCCTGCCTTTTGGACCGAAGCCGGCATCCGCACCGTCGCGCGCGACGATCTCGAATACAACCCGACGCGGAGTTGGGGGTTGCTCGGCGGCGTCTGGGTCGGCATGACGTTTTTGTTCGCGCTCGCCGCGGCGCGCTTCAACTCGGGCTTCATGGCCTACGCGCTCAGCACGAGTTTTCAGCACTACTCGCGCGACCCGGGGCGTCACAACACGGTGCCCGGACAGTTCTCGGAGTGGTTGCACGGGGAGACGCTCGCCAATCAGGGGATGATGCTCTCACCGTGGTATCCGCCGCGATACGTCGCGGCGGCGATCGAAGGCGCGTGCGGCCTCGAAGTTACCGGCGAGCAACTCGGTTGCAACCCGCAGCTGGCGCCGCAGTGGAAGTGGCTTGGAGCGCGCAACGTTCCGTACCGCGGGCGCGAGTTGACGTGGTTCGTGGCGCGCCTGCCCGAACCGACGGTCTATGCGACGTTCGAGGCCGCCTGCGCTTCGACGCTCCAGGTCTACGACCGCGACGTGACGCCGCTGCTGCGCCTCGGCGACGACGTCACCGAGATCGCGCTCCAGCGCGGCAAGAACTTCGTCATCCTCATGGGCAACACGGCATCGCGGACGGTCACGACGCCGCTGCGGTTTGCGCGGTCGCTTCGCGGCCGCTACCACGTCCGGTACTTCACGAGCCTGCTCGGCGAGTGGATCCATCGCCAGAACGTCGACGGGCGCGAACTCGAGCGAGGGCTCGCCGTGGACGTCGACGCGCTAGGATTCTGTCTGATCGAGCTGCAGCGCCTTTAAGCCGCTTGTTCGGCCCCCGGCCGCGTGGTATACTACCCGCCTGTGCCCCGCGCCAGCGGCGACGGTGGGAGCCCCTACGTGACGACGTGGGTTGCGCCTTCCCTGCGTAGGCGGCGGCGGAGCGGGCCAGGCGGAGTTCCCTTCCTTTGAACCTCATCGACGTCAACAACTTCGACGCCATGCGCATCGGGCTGGCATCGCCGGAGCAAATTCGCGCTTGGTCGTTCGGCGAAGTAAAGAAACCGGAGACGATTAATTACCGCACGCTCAAACCCGAGCGCGACGGCCTCTTCTGCGAGAAGATCTTCGGCCCGACCAAAGACTGGGAGTGCCACTGCGGCAAGTACAAGCGCATCCGGTTCAAAGGAATGATCTGCGATCGCTGCGGCGTCGAGATCACGCGGGCCAAGGTCCGTCGCGAGCGAATGGGGCACATCGAGCTCGCGACCCCGGTAAGCCACATCTGGTATCTCAAGGGCGTCCCCAGCCGCATCGGCATCCTGCTCGACATGTCCCCGCGGCAGCTCGAGAAGGTTATCTACTTTGCCGCATACGTCGTCATCGATCCGGGCGACACGACGCTGAACAAGCGAGAGGTTCTCTCCGAGCAGAAGTATCGCGAGGCGCGCGACAAGTACGGCAACCGGTTCAAGGCGGGAATGGGCGCCGAGGCGATTCGCGAGCTGCTCCGCGACCTCAACCTGCGCAAGCTGCAAGAGGACCTGCGCAAAGAATTTAAGGAGACGAGCGGCCAGAAGCGCCTCAAGGCGATCAAGCGCCTCGAGGTTGTCGAAGCGTTCCTCGCCAGCGGCAACCGCCCCGAGTGGATGGTGCTCGCCGCCGTGCCGGTCATCGCGCCGGAGCTGCGCCCGATGGTGCAACTCGACGGCGGTCGTTTCGCGACCTCCGACCTCAACGATCTCTATCGGCGCGTCATCAATCGGAACAACCGCCTCAAGCGGCTGCTCGAGCTCAACGCGCCCGAGATCATCATCAAGAACGAGAAGCGGATGCTGCAAGAGGCGGTGGACGCGCTGATCGACAACGGCCGCCGCGGCCGTCCGGTCACCGGCCCGAACAACCGTCCGCTGAAGTCGCTCTCGGATATTCTCAAAGGTAAGCAAGGGCGCTTCCGGCAGAATCTGCTCGGCAAGCGCGTTGACTATTCGGGGCGCTCGGTGATCGTCGTCGGTCCGACGCTGAAACTTCACCAGTGCGGCCTTCCGAAAGAGATGGCGCTCGAGCTCTTCAAGCCATTCGTCATGAAGAAGCTCGTCGATCGCGGGCTCGCGCACAACATCAAGAGCGCGAAGCGCATGGTCGAGCGCGTGCGGCCCGAGGTCTGGGACGTCCTCGAAGAGGTGATCAAGGAGCATCCGGTGCTCCTCAACCGCGCCCCGACGCTTCACCGCCTCGGCATCCAGGCGTTCGAGCCGGTGCTCGTCGAGGGGAAGGCCATTCATCTCCATCCGCTCGTCTGCACCCCGTACAACGCGGACTTCGACGGCGACCAGATGGCCGTCCATCTCCCGCTATCCGCGGGAGCACAGGCCGAGGCGCGCATCCTGATGCTCTCCTCGAACAACATCCTGTTGCCGGCGTACGGCAATCCGGTTTCGATTCCGACGCAAGACATGGTCTTGGGTCTCTACTACCTCACGTTCAATCGCGACGAGTATAGCGGTCCCGCGAAGGCCGCGATCTCGGACGATTACGATCAGGTGGCGCGCACCCCGAAGCGCAACGCACCGGCGGCCGACGCCGCCGGCGCGGTCCCGACGTTCTTCGACGGCAAGGAAGCCGTCATGGCGTACGAGACTAACCAGATCGGTCTGCAAGAGTGGATCTACGTCCGTTGGAAGGGCGAACTGGTGAAGACGACGGTCGGGCGCGCCATCTTCAACTCGGCCTTCCCCGAGCACTGGAACCACGAGTTCGTCAACCACATCATCGACAAGGGCAGCCTGCGGAAGATCATCACCGATTGCTATCGCAAGTACGGAAACTCGGAGACCGCGCGCTTCCTCGACGCGATCAAAGATCTCGGCTTCCACTACGCGACGCTCTCGGGAACGACGGTCTCGATCAGCGACGTCATCGTTCCGCCGAACAAGGACGAGATCGTCGGCCGGGCGCAAGACGAGGTCGACGAGTTGCACCGGCTCTACGAGCAAGGCTTCATCTCGGAAGACGAGCAGTACAACAAGACGATCGACGTCTGGTCGAAGGCCTCGGACGAGGTCACGACCGCGATGCAATCGTCGCAGAATCCGCTCAATCCGGTCTTCATGATGGCGACCTCGGGTGCGCGCGGTTCGATCGCGCAGGTCAAGCAGCTCGGCGGCATGCGCGGCCTCATGTCCGACCCGTCCGGCCGGATCCTCGAGATTCCGGTCAAGGCGTCGCTCAAAGAGGGGCTGACGGTCCTCGAGTACTTCATCTCGACGCACGGCGCGCGCAAGGGTCTCGCCGACACCGCGCTGCGCACGGCCGACTCGGGCTACTTGACGCGCCGTCTCGTCGACGTCGCGCAAGACGTGATCATCCGTGAAGAGGATTGCGGAACCAGCAACGGCATCGTCGTCAGCGACATTCGCGTCGGGAAAGAGATCATCGAGCCGCTGATCGACCGCGTCGTCGGACGGCGCTCGGCCGAGGACGTTCGGCTCGATCCGAAACGCCCGACGACGACGATCGTCGCGAAGAATGACGAGATCGACGAGGCGAAGGCCCGCGCGCTCATCGACGCGGGGATCGGCGAGGTCAAGATCCGGTCCGTCCTCACCTGTCAGTCGAAGTACGGCGTCTGCTCGCTCTGTTACGGCCGCGATCTCGCAGCCGGCAATCGAGCCGACATCGGTACCGCGGTGGGCATCATCGCGGCGCAGTCGATCGGCGAACCGGGCACGCAGCTGACGCTGCGGACCTTCCACACCGGCGGCGTCGCGACGGAAGACATCATCACGGGTCTGCCGCGTGTCGAAGAGATCTTCGAGGCGCGTAAGCCCAAGGGTCAGGCGACGATCACCGAGGTTGCCGGCATCGTTCGCCTCGGCGACGAGCGCAACAAACGTATCGTCTACGTGGCCGATTCGAACGGCGACGAGCACGAGTACGAGATTCCGCCGGGCACGCACTTGCTCGTGCAGGACGGCCAGCAGGTCGAGCCGGGCGACCAGCTCAACGAAGGCTCGCTCAACCCGCACGATATCCTGCGCGTCAAGGGCGAGACGGCGCTGCAAAACTACCTCGTGCAAGAGGTGCAGAAGGTCTACCGTTCGCAGGGCGTCGACATCAACGACAAGCACATCGAGGTGATCGTACGCTCGATGCTGCGCAAGGTGAAGATCGTCGAGGGCGGCGACACGACGCTGCTCCCGGGTCAGCTCATCGAAGCCGCGCAGTTCAACGAGGCGAACGAGCGCATTCGGGCCGCCGGCAAGGAGCCGGCGACGGCGAATCCGGTGCTGCTCGGCGTGACGAAGGCCTCTCTGGCGACGGAGTCGTTCCTATCGGCGGCGAGCTTCCAAGAGACGACGCGCGTGCTTACCGACGCAGCGATCAAAGGCAAGTACGATCCGCTGCTCGGCCTCAAGGAGAACGTCATCATCGGCAAGCTGATTCCCGCCGGAACGGGGATGTCGCGCTATCGCAACGTCGAGATCGTCCCCGAAGGACAGGACGTTGACGACGACGGGCGTCCGCGCCACGAGTACGACGTGCCCTTCACGATGACCGCCGACGAGGCGGCCCTCGCGGAGGTCATGGGCGGCGGCAACGGCGACATGAGTCGCCTCGCGAGCGCTTACGAGCGCAACCGGGAGCCGCTCACGGTGCAGTACGAAGGCGAGTACGAAGACCACGTCAGCCCGCACTCCGGTCCGAAGAAGACGCAGTACGACCGTCTGAAAGGAATCAACCCCGAAGACCTGTAGCCGCACGTGTCATCGCCGTGTCACCCTGAGCGCAGTCGAAGGGCCTAACCGTGTCACCCTGAGCGTAGTCGAAGGGCCCGTGTCACCCTGAGCGGAGTCGAAGGGCCTAACCGTGTCACCCTGAGCGCAGTCGAAGGGCGCGTGTCACCCTGAGCGCAGTCGAAGGGCGCGTGTCACCCTGAGCGGAGTCGAAGGGCTCGTCAACTGTATCCGGGTTACTCGGTGTCGACCGGCTCGTACGAGGGCGGCTGACGCTCGAAGTACGCGCGCGAGTACTTCGACTGAATCGGAACGAACGGGCGCGGCGATTGCGTGAAATCGAAGCAATCGTTGATGCTCGTCGCGCGCTGATCGGTCGTTCCGAGCGAGCCGAGCCCCCACGCGCTCTCGATGAACTTGAGGATGCTGCCGAACTCGTACTGCGTGTGTGAAATGTAGCCCGGCGTTCCGGGATTCGTCTCGCGAGCGTACGCGGAGACGATCAGCATCGGGACGCGAAACCCGAGGCCGCCCCAGTCGTCGAAGAACGGCGGCGGCTCGTGATCGTAGAAGCCGCCCCAGTCGTCCCAGACGACGACGATCGCCGTCGAATCCCAGTAGGGGCTCTCGCCGACCGCGTTGACGATGCTTGCGACCCACGACGGCCCCGTATCGGATTTATTGCCCGGATGATCGGAGTTCAGTTCGTCCGGTACGATCCACGAGACGGCCGGCAAGTCGCCCTTTGCGACGTCGCGGAAGAACGTCTTCGGCGATGCGATGTTCGACTTCCATTCGGGCCCGTTGCGGACGACGTCGATTGCCTCGAAGGCGTCCCAGTGCGCGCCTTGCTCGCGTTCGTGCGTGCGCTTGTTGTAGACCGGCGGCGAGTAATACCTCCACGAGACGGAGGCCGCATCGAGCAGATCGCGCATCGTCTCGTAGGTAAAGCACGGGAACGGCCCCTTGTGATACTGACGCCGCAGCTTCGAACCGTCGAAGGATAGGAGCGACGTGCGCGTGCCCGGCGGCGCGTCGCATCCCCACGGCGCCGCCGTCGGAAAATCGACGATGCTCTTCGTCTTCGCCGGGTCTACGATCGTGGCTCCCGCGATGAGATCTTGATGCGCGGTAAAGCTTCCGCTGCCCTGAGTCTGAAAGATGTGATCCGCCAAGACGTACTGCTGCGCGATGCTCCAATACGGCGCGATCTGCGAGGGCTCGACGTATTGGTAGGGTGCGCTGCCGGCCTTGCCGGGACAGGTTTGGCGTCCGCCGTTGGCGAGGCTGAAGCCGTCCATCCGCCCGCCGTTGTAATCGCGCAGAAAACCTTGGTAGCCGTGGCTGAAGTCGCAGTACTCCGCCAGCTTCACCGGCTCGAGCGCGACGTACTCGTCGCCGCTCGGGCACGGACCGCTAAGCCGAGGAGAGCGCCGAGCCTGCCGCTGCGGAGTCTCCATGCATCCCCCGCTCGCGCCGTCGGCTCCGGGGAAATCGGCGAAGAAGTCGTCGAACGAGCGGTTCTCCTGAATCACGACGACGACGTGCTGGATGTAACTCGAGCCGCTGCTCGCGCCACGTTCGTGCGACCCCGGCTGCGCGGCAGACGGCGTGCTCGCATAACTCGAGCAGCCCGTGACGAGAAGGATCGCCGCGGCGAGGAAACGCGCCGTCTTTTGCACGTGCCTTAACGGCCTCGGGTAACGAGCGATACGAGGATTAAGACGAGAACGTTGGAGCCCAGCCCGACGAATCCCGGGTTGATGCCCAGCGGCGAAATATTCAGCGCGGCGAGCGGAACGGCGACTGCCAGACCGGCGGCGATGCCGAGGCCGACTCCCCACGCCGTCGCGCGGCGCCACGCGAATGCGGCGACGACGCCGGGCATGAACTGCGTGATGCCGTTGTAGTAGAGCAGCAGCAGCTCGACGACCGTCTTCTGCGCGACGAGCCAAAAACCGAGCGCGAGCAAGGCGACGAGCAGGACGAGCGCGCGCGTCAGCCTCGTTCGAGACCGGTCGTCGGTCGCGATGCCGAACCAGTCGCCGGCGACATTCTTCGTGATGACGCTTGCGCCGCCGAGCAGGAGCGCGGAAGCGGGAATGAGTGCGGCGAGCGCGCCTGCGCTCGCGATGATGCCGAGAATCCACGACGGATAGTAGCGCTGCACGACGAGCAGGAACGACTGATCGACTGCGGTTCCCTTAAGTCCGGGTGTGATCAGCGCTGCCGAGAGTCCCGCAAAGAGCATCAAGCTGACGAAGCACTGATAGAAGGGCAGGAGCATCGCGTTGCGGCGCAGCGTGTCGGCTCCCCGCGCGCTGTAGACGGCGTTGAACGAGTGCGGTCCCATGAAAAATCCGATGGCCGATAAGAGAACCGTTGAGGCAAACCAGATCGTACCGTGATAGGCGTTACCGTGTGCGAGAACGAGCATCTGCGGATGCACGTGAAGCACCCGGTCGAACATCGCGCTCGGCGATCCGAAGAATCGCACCGGGATGGCGATGCCGGCGAAGATTACCGCCAGCAAGACGATGACGTCTTTAACGATGCTCGCCCATGCGGTGCCTCGCAACCCGGCCGAGAAGACGAAGAGGGCGAGCACGGTGAACGCGATGCAGACGGAAATCGTCGCGTTATACGCGCCATATCCCGCGATGTGGAGCAGAATCTGCAATCCGCTGAGCTGCACCGCGACGTACGGCACGATCATCAGGAACTGCAGGATCGCGACCGAGACCCCGAGCGCCCGGCTGTCGAACATCGTTTCGAAGAAGTCGGGGCCGGTGAGAAGATTGTTCTCTTTGCCGACGCGCCAGATCGCCGGTGTGATGAAATAGGCGATAACGTAGGCGCACGCGCCGTACGCCATCACGTAAAATGCGGGCGCCCCTTGCGAGTACGATAGGCCGGCTATGCCGAGGAAGGTGAACGTCGTGTAGATCTCGCCGGCGAGCAGCACCCAGAGAAAGATCGTGCCGAACGAGCGTCCCCCGACGATATACTGTTGCGGGTCCATGCGCACGCGCCGCACGCCGAAGAGCGCGAAGCCGATCGTTCCGAGGACGACGACGGCGACGATCGAGAGCGCGACCGCGCCGCTCACCAGTGCCGCTCCAGGCGACCGACCGCCCAGATGAACGCCGGGGTGAGCAGCACCCACGCCACGATCCAGCACAGCAGAAAGGGCGCTCCGAGGATGCGCGGCTCGACGCGATTGCCCAGCGGCACGCCGATCGAGAGGGCCGCGATTGGAATCGCCGCGAGGAGCCCCCGCAACAAAAGGGTGCCCGAGGAAGGGGCAGGCCGCATGGCGGCGCATTTGCCACGCTATGCAACAACGTCCTTCGTATATCGGGCCGATTGCCGTCTGCGTCGTCATCGTGGTGGCGCTGCTCTTCATCGGCTCGACGTATAACTCGCTGGTCACGCTCGGCCAGGCCGTCGACGCGCAGTGGGGCCAGGTGCAGAACGTCTACCAGCGCCGCGCCGACCTCATTCCGAACCTCGTGGCGACCGTGAAGGGCGCCGCGAACTTCGAATCGAGCACCTACGAGGCCGTCGCGAAGGCGCGCGCCAGCGTGGGTCAGATCTCGCCCGAGGTCGTCCAGAACGCCGTCAACAACCCGCAGGACTTCGCGAAGTACGCGCAAGCGCAAGACGCGCTCGGCTCGGCGCTCTCCCGCCTTCTGGCGGTCGTGGAGAATTACCCACAGCTAAAGGCGACGGAGAACTTCCAGACCCTTCAGGCGCAACTCGAGGGGACCGAGAATCGCATCGCCTACGAACGGAAGAAGTATAACGACGTCGCCCGCGAGTTCAACACGAAGCGCGACACCTTCCCGACGGTCATGATCGCCGGGCTGTTCGGCAGTCGCTTCAACGAGAAACCCTACTTCCAGGCGCAGCCGGGAGCGGAGAAAGCGCCGGTGGTTAACTTCAGTCCGTGACGCACGAGCAGCGCCGCGAGCTCACGCGCGCAGTCACCGCCGCCGAAAATGGGACGACCGGAGTAATTGCCGTTCGCGTTATTCCGGATGCGAGCGTCGATGCGTTCGAGCGAGCGAAGCGTGAGTTCGCGCACGTCGGCCTCCATCGTCATAAGCACGCCAACGCCGCACTGATTCTCGTCGCTCCCAAGGCGCGGCGTTTTGCGATCGTCGGCGATCGCGCGCTCCACGAACGAGTCGGCGACGAGTTCTGGAACGGCCTCGTCGAGGAGAGCCGGCCGTACTTCGCGCGGGGCGAAATCGTCGACGGAATCCGTCACGCGGTCGAGCGTCTCGGCGAGGCGTTTCGCGCGCATTTTCCGGAGCCGGCGCGGTGATCGCACCGCTCGCACTCGTCTTCACGCTCGGGCTCGCCGGAGACTTCAAGGTTCCGCCGACGCCCGACCACTACGTCACCGACAATGCCGGTGCGCTCTCGAGCACGGCGCGCGCGTCGATCGAGAACGAGCTTCAAGCGTACGAACACGCCACCGGGCATCAGATTATCGTGTGGATCGGCCAGACGACCGGCGACGTTCCCTTGGAGACCTGGACGACGCAGACCGCCGATACGTGGAAGATCGGCAGGCGCGGACACGACGACGGCGCCGTGCTTTTCATCTTCATGCAGGACCACAAGATTCGCATCGACGTCGGATACGGACTCGAAAGCTCGCTGACCGATGCGGCATCGTATCGCATCATCGAAGACGTGATCCGCCCGAAGATGCGGGCAGGCGACGTGGATGGAGCCGTCTCAGCCGGCGTTGCGGCGATGCTGACGACGATCTCTCCGTCGTATGCAGGCGTCACGCCGCCGCCAGAGGAGCCGCAGTACGGCAACCTCAGCAGCGGCGCCGGCATTGCGGTCCTCGCGCTGCTCGTCTTTGGCTTCGGCGCGCTGATCGTAATGGTGATCATGCAGATCGTCGGGAGCATTCGCTACGGTTATCTCGTGATGCGCGAGGGTTCGACCGCCGCACGGGCGCAGATGCGCCGCTGGTGGTGGTTCTTCGGGAGTGGAGGCGGCGGAGGTGGCGGGTTCTCGTTCGGTGACGGCGGAGACTTCGGCGGGGGCTTCTCGGCCGGCGGCGGCGGGTTCGGGGGTGGCGGCGCGTCCGGCGGCTGGTGATTGATGCACGCCCTCGTGCTCGCTCTCACGACCCTTACTTACGACGTTCTGATCTCGGCCGGCCACGAAGGGCGGCCGGCGAGCTGCGCCTGGTTTCCGCAGCATCACTGTAATCTCGGCGCGAACGGGGAACGCGCCTGGACGCCGATCGTCGCCGATGCCGCGACGCGAGTCTTGCGCGCGCACGGCGTCAGCGTCGCGCGCCTGCCCGCCGATTTCGCGGGAACCTATGCAGTCGGCGCGGCGGTCTTCATCCACTTCGACGGGTCGGACCCGCCCTGCGAAAGCCGGGCGTCAATCGGTTACGGCTCCAAGAGCGACGCCGGCGCCGCGTCGGTCTGGCGCGCGTTGTACGGCAGGTACTGGCCGTTCGGCTTTCAGCCCGACAACTTCACGATTCACCTGCGCGAATATTACGCTTTTCGGCAGGTGACGGCGGCCGACGGCAGTCTCGTGCTCGAACTCGGCGAGATCACGTGCCCGGGGCAGCATGCGTGGCTCGCGCCGCGACTGCGGTGGGAGGGCGCGCTCGTGGCGCATTTCTTGAGCGTGCTGATCGGCAAGGGAAGCGTGCCCGACCCGGGTCTGTACCAACAGGCGCCGCCTCAACACGCTAAGAACGAACGGCAATGACTCGGGCGCCCAGGAGTGAGGAGATCGAGCGGCCGCGCCTCGTCGAACGCGTTCGCGCGTCTGCGGCATATCCGATAGCGCTTCTGATCGCGCCCGCGGGGTATGGCAAGTCGGTCGTCCTGCGCCAGTATCTCGCCTCGCTCGACGAGCCGCACGTGCGTTTCACGTTGCGAGCCGAACACGCCGAACTCCTCGGTTTTCTGCGCGGTTTTACCGAGGCGTTGAAAGATCGCGCGCCGCATGCGGCGACCGCACTGGCCGGTGCCTACGAACGCAACACCGCGTCGCCGAACCGCGGCGCGGATCTGGCGCGCTGGATGCACGCGCACCTCGACACCTATTCGGGCATCGTCGCGATCGACGATCTGCACGTTGCCGACGCCGATCCCGAGGTCGCTGAATTTCTCACCGCGTTGATCGAGCGGACGAAGGAGCGCATCCATTGGATCCTCGCCTCCCGCTCGATTGCCGGTTTGCCGGTGGCAACCTGGCTAGCCTATCGCGATGCGGAAATCCCGCTCGACGAGCAAGAGCTGCGCTTCACGTTCGACGAGGCCGTCGAGGCGTCGAGCGGCTTCGGGCTCGCGATCCGGGACGAGGAGCTCGGCGAACTGCTGGCGTTGACCGAGGGCTGGCCGGCGGCGACGACGTTCGCGCTGCGCACCTCGACGCGATCGTCGGAGCTTCGCAACGTCTCGGCCGTCACCAGGGAGATGATCTACCATTTGCTTGCCGAGCAAGTCTACAACACCCTTGGTGAAGACGAGCGTGGCTTGCTCGAAGTCGCGATTGCGCTGCCGGTCATAGATGTGGCAGTGCTCGAACGCGCCGGGTTCGACCGCGCGCTGCCGATGGTAGAGCGACTGCGCGAGCGTACCGCGTTCATCTACGAGGAATCGCCCGGCATCTACCAATGCCACGATCTCTTTCGCGATTTCTTGCGGCACCAAAGCGCGCTCAGCGGCAAACGCTCGCAGCAGGCAGTGCACGAGCGCGCGGCCCGCGCGCTCGAAGCTAATGGCGACGTCGAGCATGCGATCGAGGCATACGTCAATGCCGGGCGCGCTCGCGAGGTCGTGCTGCTGCTCGAACGCAGCGGCTTCGACCTCGTCGAGAGGGCCCGCAGCGACGTCGTCTCTCGCGCGATCGAGGCCCTCGACGAGAACACCCGCCACGAGAACGCCACCGTACTCGCCTTGCAAGGCGCACTTCAAGCAATCGCGGGCAAATTCGCGCGGGCCGAATCACTCCTGCGCCGCGCGCTAGCTCGCGCCGGCTCGGACCGCGACCTCGTGGCGATCACGACACTTCGCCTTGCATCCCTCGTCGCAAACCAGGGCGGAAACACTATCGAGTTGCTAAGCGCAGTCGGAGACGACGTGCGACAGCCGGTCGCGCGTCGAGCGGAAGCCCTCTCATTAATTGCCGGGCAGCAGGCCGTGGCCGGCAACCTCGCGACAGCCAACGCCGCCATCTCTCAGGTCGAGCCTTTATTAGGTGCCCTTGAGTCGGATGTCGTGCGCGCTAAGGTGCTCCATCACATCGGTATAGCGTTCCACCACCTGAAGCAGCCGACGAGGGCGTTCGAGGTTCTTACCCAATCGCGTGACCTGGCCTCCGACTTGCACGCATATGGACTGGCAAGCCGCGCCAGCGCCGTGCTCTCGAATCTGACGGTACATGAAGAGGACGATGTAAGCAGGCAGATGGCGTTCGCGGAACTAGCGGCCGATGCGGCGGCTAAGGCAGGCGATGCGTACGCCCTTCAAACGGCGCTTCTTCAGATGCTCAGCGCCGAGATGCGCCTCGGCAACGCCGAAAGAAGCATTGAGATCGAGCAAAGGCTGGCGACGGTTAGAACCAGCGAGTTAGCTAGGCGCTATTTGGCCCTTTTCAGAGCCGCTCGACTCGCGTGGGAAGGTCGTTTTGCCGAGGCGCACCGGCTCGTGTCACCGCATTGGCACAACCTTCCGTTCAATTTCGATCGCGCGTTTTCGGGCAGTCAATACGCGCTGTTCCTCGCGGCCGATGAGCAGCCCCAGGCGTCTTCGCAGCTCGTAAGGGAGGTCTTAGCGCACCTGCCGACAGCGGATGAGACAGGGCTCGGCCGTGTCAGGTCGGTGGCAATGGCCAGGGCGTTTTGCGCTTTGGCTGAGATCATTAACGGCCGCGGTACGAATTCGGCGCGCATCTTGCGTAGCATAAGGACCGGAGAAGATCCGGTAATCGCCGGCATCGTGGATGCGGTAGACAGCATCACGTTGCGGTTGAGACATTATTACGATACGGGGGCCGACCGCCTAAGGGAGGTTTTAGAGCGCCTGACGGCACTTGGCCATTCGGATGTGGCGCGTGTGCTCGGAGCCGTGGATCGTTCGCTGAGCTACGTTCACGCCGAAGGCGATAGCCAAGGAGCTCTAACACGCTCCGAGCTTGACATCCTGCGCCTCCTCGCAGACGGGCTTGTCCCTAAGGAGATCGCTGAACGCAGTGGGCGCAGCGTCTACACGATCCGCGTACACATAGCGAATGTGATCGCAAAGCTTGGATGCCACGGGCGCGCCGAAGCGGTAAAGGCAGCGCGTCGCAAAGGGCTCCTCCCGACAAACGCCGGTTAGGCGGCAAACCCCTAGTTAAAGTTAACTAGCAGAGCCTGCCGAGACCTAGGCTAGGGTTACGATACGTCACTCAACACCAGGAGGATTTTGCGACTGTGTTAAGTCTTGCGATAGCCCTTATTCTGGCTCTTGCCATCACACCGCCGGACCCGCTCTAAACGTTTCCGGGGTGGCGCATATGGTCAGTTGTGCGCCACCCAGGTGGCACTCGTCCATGCCAAGATACCGGCATGGACGAGTACTTTATAGGGGCTGGAGCGCTCCTGACGGCCGGGCCGAACGCCTCGATTACGGGCGCGACCCTC
>DATKMJ010000005.1 GCA_035541935.1 Candidatus Binatia bacterium
GCGACGTCGGCGTTACGCGGATCTACGACGATCGCGCCGATCTGCATCGTCTGCGCGAGCCCGAGATGCGCCCACGTCTTCCCGCCGTCGCTCGACTTGTAGACGCCGTCGCCGTAGGCGATGTCCGAGCGCATGTCGGCCTCGCCGGTGCCGACGTAGATCACGCGCGGATTGCTCGGAGCAACCGCGATCGAGCCGATCGAGCCGATGTCCGCGTCGTCGAAGATCGGGTTCCACGTGCGTCCGGCGTCGAGGCTCTCCCAGACGCCGCCGTCCACCGCTCCGAAGTAAAAGTGATTCGGCTCGCCCGGAACGCCGGTCACCGCGAGCGCGCGGCCGCCGCGAAACGGACCGATCAGCCGCCAGTGCAGCGCGTTTTCGTAGGTTGCGGAGTCCGGCGTCGAGGCCGCGGCCGCGAGCGGCGCGGCGATGAAGAGCAGGGCGAAGAACGAAGGCAGAAGGCGTCGCATAGACGCCTACCATCCGCCGCCGCTCTCTCAGCCTCCCCCGCGGGCGTCGCGATCGGCGTCGGTCTTGGCGGTTTCGTCGGCTGGCTCGAGGCCGCCGCTCAAGCCGCTCCAGAAGCTGCCGCCGCCGTAGGCGGCGTTCCCGCCGGGCAGCACCGCGCGCAGGACCGCGCGCAAGATCAGGAAGCCGAGGGCTGCGATGACGATCCACCAGAACGGGTTCATGCCGGCTTCTACCACCCGTCGCGCCGCGAAGTTTCGCGCGCTTGCGGGAACTGGGGATTCGTCCGGCTCAGAGTCGGAATCATGAAGAGCGGCTCGCTTTCGTTCGTTGAGGTGCTCGCTACCTCGATCGCGCTGATCGGGCCGAGCATGACGCCGATCCTCATCGCGCCGTACATGTATGCGCTTGCCGGTAACGCGACGTGGCTCGCCTACGTCTTCGGCGGCACGATGCTGATCTTCGTCGCGCTCTGCGTCAACCAGTTCGCCCGGCGCTCGAGCGCGGCCGGTTCGATGTACGGCTACGTCGCCAATCATCTCGGGCCGACAGTCGGCGCTATCGGCGGATGGACGCTGCTCTGGGCGTACGGTTTTGTCGCCACCGCGGTTCTCGGCGCGATGGCGCTCTTCGTCGAGCGGCTCTTCGCCGGAATCGGCATCGAACTGCCGGCCGCGCTCGTCGTGGCCGTGCTCGCCGTCATCGCGTGGCAGGCCGCGTATCGCGGCGTGCAAGTCTCCGCGATCCTCATGCTCGTGCTCGAGCTAATCTCGGTCACCATCATCTGCCTGCTGGTCGGGATCGTGCTCCACGCGCACGGGCCGTCGCTCGACGTGAAGCAAGTGAAGCTCGTCGGCGGCTTCCCGGGCGGCATCGGGCTCGCGATCGCGTTTGCGGTATTCAGTTTCGTCGGCTTCGAGAGCGCGACGGCGTTCGGCGCCGAGGCGAAGGCGCCGCTCGTGACGATTCCGCGCGCGGTGATCGGCAGCGTAATTTTTGCGGCGGCGTTCTTCGTGCTCGCGACGTATGCGGAGATCGTCGGGCTCTCGCACGCCGGAAAACCGCTCGACAAAGAGGACTTCCCGCTGCAGACGCTCGTGGATTTCTACGGGCTCGGCTACCTGGCGATCCCGATCACGATCGGCGCGATCTGCAGCGCCTTCTCGGTCTGCCTCGCCTGCATCACTACGGCGGGCCGCATCGCCTACGCGATGGCCGAGGCCGGCGTGCTGCCGCCGATCTTCGCGCGCATCGAGCCGAAACACGACACGCCGAACGTCGCGGTGACGGTCGTCACCGCGACGACGCTCGCGGTCGCGCTCGTCGCGCTCGCGTTCGGGGTGAAGCCGATCGACGTCTTCAACAATTGCGGCACGCTCAGCTCGTTCGGCTTCATCTTGATCTACGTGCTGATCGCGGTCGCCGCGTTCGTCTACTCGAAGCAGATGGGGAACATGCGCGCGATCGATGCCGGCGTCTCGATCGTCGCGGCGCTGCTGCTCGTGCTGACCGCGGTGACGCTCTTCTATCCGGTGCCGGCGGCGCCGCAGCGGTGGTTCGGTTACTTCTTCGTTGCGTTCGTCGCGGCGGGGTGGGGCTGGTTTCGGCTCAGGAGGGCCACCGGCTGATCACGACGCGCTGCTGCGTGTAGAACGCGACGGCATCCTTGCCGTGGCAGCGCAGGTCGCCGAAGATCGAGTCCTTCACGCCGCCGAACGGGAAGAACGACATCGGCGCCGCGACCCCGATGTTGATCCCGACCATGCCGACCTCAATCCGCGACGCAAATTCGCGAGCGCTGCGGCCGTCGCGCGTGAAGATGGACGACGCGTTGCCGTAGCGCGAGGCGTTCGCGATCGCGATCGCCTCGTCGAGCGACGATGCGCGCACGATTGCAAGAACGGGCCCGAAGATCTCGTCGCGCGCGAGCTCGCTTTGCGGGTCGACGTGGTCGAAGATCACCGGCGCGGAGAACCAGCCGCCGCTCGGAACCGCGCGAGGCTCGAGCAAGACGCGCACGCCGGCTTTGCGCGCGCGCTCGACGTAGCCGTCTATCCGCGCGATCGCGTCGGCGCTGACGACCGGCCCCATCTCGACGCCCTCGTCGGCACCGCGGCCCATCCGCAGTTTCGACGCCGCGTCCACGAGCATCGGCGCGAACGCATCGCCGGCATCGCCGACGGCGACGACGACCGAGCCCGCCAAGCAGCGCTGGCCCGCGCCGCCGAACGCGGAACCCATGATGGCGTCGCACGTCGCGGCGTTCACCGCGTCGGGCATGACGATCAGGTAGTTCTTCGCGCCGCCCAGCGCCTGAACGCGCTTGTGAGCGCGCACGGCGCGCTCTTGCACCGCGCGCGCCGCGTTCGACGAGCCGACGAACGAAACGGCCGCAACGCCGGGATGATCGATCAGCAGCTCCGCCGTCTCGACGCCGCCGTGGACGACGTTGAGCACGCCGTCGGGAAAGCCGCTCTCGCGCGCGACCTCGAAGAGCATCTCCGACGTCAGCGGCGTCTGCGGCGACGGTTTGAGCACGAACGCGTTCCCGGCGGCGATCGCGATCGGAAACATCCACAGCGGTATCATCGCGGGGAAATTGAAGGGCGTGATGCCGGCGCAGACGCCGAGCGGATGGCGCATCGTCATCGAATCGACGCCGCGGGCGACGTCTTGGAGCGAGTCGCCCATCATCAGCGAGGGCATCCCGCAAGCGAACTCGACGGCCTCGATGCCGCGCCGCACCTCGCCGCGCGCGTCGGCGATCGTCTTGCCGTTCTCGCGCGAGACCGAGAGCGCGAGATCCTCGCGCCGCCGCTCGAGCGCGTCGGCGTAGCGGAAGAGCATGCGCGCGCGCTCGACCACCGGGACGCGCGACCACGTTTCGAAGGCCGTTCGAGCGCGCTCGACGACGCGGTTGGCCTCGTCGCTGCGGGCGACGGCGACCTCGCCGATCACCTCGCGCGTCGCTTTGTCGTGTACTTGCAGAGTCGTCATGCTATCTTCACCTGCCGCAGCGCGGCGTCGAGAATGGTAAACGCTTCGTCGAGCTCCGGCTCGGTGATGACGAGCGGGGGAGCGACGATCGCGACGTTGTAGCGCCCCAAGACGTAGAGTCCGCGCGCGAGCAGGTCGCCGAAGAACGGGAGCGTCTTCGTTCCCTGCCACGGCACGAGCGGCTCGCGCGTCTCGCGATCGGCGACGAGCTCGATGCCGAAGAAGGCACCGAGACCGCGCACCTCGCCGATGACGGCGTGATCCTTCTGCAGACGAGCGAAGCGCTCGCGCAGCAATCCTTCGAGTGCGCGCGCCCGCTCGAAGAGCCGCTCCTCGCGATAGGCTCGCAGCGCCGCGACGCCCGCAGCCATCGCGAGCGGATGGCCGCTGAAGGTGTGGCCGCTCGGCAGGGCGCGCGTGTCAAAATGCGCGGCGAGCGGCTCGCGCACGGCGACGCCGCCGAGCGGCACGTACGCCGACGTCACGCCCTTTGCGAACGTGAACATGTCGGGCGTCACGCCGAAGGTCTGCGACGCGAAGGCGCTGCCGGTGCGTCCGAAGCCGGTCATCACCTCGTCGAAGATCAGCAGAATGCCGTGGCGATCGCAGAGCTCGCGCACGCGCGCGAGGTAGCCCTCGGGATAGACGATGACGCCGTTCGTGCCGACGACCGGCTCGACGAGCAGCGCCGCGATGCGATCGCCGCCCTCGTAGGTGACGACCGTTTCGAGGTGCTCGATCGCGCGATCGCACTCTTCGCGCGGATCGCGCGTGTGAAACGGACTGCGATACGGAAACGGCGCGAAGAAGCGGACGACGCCGGGCATGCCCGGCTCGTTCGGCCAGCGCCGATTCTCGCCGGTCAGCGTTCCGGCGCCCGGCGCGGATCCGTGGAATGAGCGATACGCGGTGAGCACCTTGTGGCGTCCGGTAATCGCGCGCGCGAACTTTAGCGCGTCTTCGTTCGCCTCGCCGCCGCCGGTCGTGAAGAAGACGCGTCCGCCCTCGGGCCACGGTCCGATCTCGACGATCGCGCGCGCCAACTCGGCGCGCTGCTCGTTGCCGAACGTCGGCGCAACGTACGCCAGCCGGTGCGCCTGCTCGCCGATCGCGTCGGCAAGGGCGCGATGCCCGTGGCCGAGATTGACGGCGACGAGACCGGCGGAGAAGTCGATATAGCGCTTACCGCTCTTGTCGTAGAGCGACGATCCCTCGCCTCGCTCGATGACGGGCGGATTGCGGCCGCCCTGGGCGACCCACGGCGTTAGGACGTGATCGGTCATTTTGGATGGAGCGACGAGACGACGATCAGGCCGCCGGCGACGCTGAGCGCGAAGAAGACGATGAAGATCCAAACGCCAAAGCGCTTCAACCACTCGCGCCGCGCGCGCGCCGCGCGCGTCTGATGCGTCCCCCGCTTAGCTTTCACAGCCTCTCCGTGGGCGTGTCACCCTGAGCGGAGTCGAAGGGCCTAACCTTGTCACCCTGAGCGTAGTCGAAGGGCTTCCCCGTGTCACCCTGAGCGGAGTCGAACGCCTTGTCACCCTGAGCGTAGTCGAAGGGCTTAACCGTGTCACCCTGAGCGGAGTCGAAGGGCTGAGCGTAGTCGAAGGGCTTGTCATCCTGAGCGG
>DATKMJ010000006.1 GCA_035541935.1 Candidatus Binatia bacterium
CGCGGCGAGTCGAAGGACTTCGAGAGCGTCACCGGAGCGCCGATCGATTTGCCGCCGAAACCAAGGCTGTCGCGGGTCGGGGTCACGGGCACCGCGCCGTGAATCATCCCGACGTGACTTCCGACGTTGTGCTGATTGACGGTGAACGTGTGGCCGGAGATCGTCCCGTGCTTGAAGTTCCCGACGAGCGTTCCGTGCGATCCGTTATGCGGGAAGTAGTTGTAGATGTTCGTGACGTGCGTGACGTTCGTGATGTTCGTTCCCCAGCCGCCGTAGCCGCCGTAACCGTAGCCGCAGCATCCGCCCCATCCCCAGCCGTAGCCGGTCCAGGCCCAACCGGGATACCACGGATAGAACGGCGCGTACGGCGCGAGCGGATACCAGCCGATATAGGGATATCCGTAGCCGCCGTAGCCGCCGTAGCCGCCGTAGCCGCCATACCCGTAGCCGCCGCCGCCGACGCCGATCGAGACGCCCCACCCCGGGCCGCCGAAACCGAAGCCGAAGAAACCGACGAGCGCGGGCGACCACGCGGGCGTCGCCGCGTAATACGAGGGCGGCTGCCACGCCCAGCCGTAGCCGTTCGCGTAGTACCAGCGCCCGTAGTGATATGGCGCCCATCCCCACGGCTCGTTGCCGACCCACGTCCAGCCGTAGCCGCCGGTCCATGTCCAGTTGCCGTCGCCGTACGGCGCCCAGTTCGAAGTTTGCGTGGGAATCCACGATTGGCCGTAGCCCGAGACGTCCTGCCACTGCCCGTAGGCGCCGAGGTTATCGTAGCCGGCGATGTCGGGGCTCAAGTTCGGGCTCGCCTCGATCGCGGCGGTCATCGTCTGATCGCGCTTCGCGCTGAAATCGTCGAGCGAGTCGTAGGCGGCCGCCGTCGTGTAGGTGATGGACGGATTCGAGGCCGTGCCGCGGGCGACGAGCGTCCGTCCTTCGCCGAGCGTGTACGTATGCTGCGGGGTCGTCACCTCGGCGCTTCCGCGGCGGGTCGTGACCCAGCTCGAGCCGTCGTGGCCGATCGAGATTCTGTAATCGCCCTGCTGCCGAACGCGCACCGTTACCGATGGGGTCTCGACGTCTACCAATCCGGTGTCGTGGACGAGGCCGACGACGATCGTTCCGTCGGCGAGCTGCACCTGGCGATTGCCGGGGTCGTCGCTCGTGATGCGCGCCTGGACGTTCCCGCCGAGCCGGATGGCCGTATAGCCGTCGAACTGGATCTCGGCACGCGAGCTTCCGCCGGTCGAGATGTAATCGCCTGGCAGGAGCGGCGCGTTGACGACCGCGCTGACCTGCTTGTTGCCGTCGCCGCGCTGGACGACGACCGAACCCGTGACGACGCTGATGCGGGTCACCCCTGGTCCGTTCTTATCTGGCGCAGGCTCCTGCGCGGAAGCCGGAAGAGCGGCGCTCAGGGTGACGCCGATTAAGGCGCACCCCGAGAGCAGGCTCGTAAACCATTTGCTACTCATCGTTTGCTATCGTTCCCCTCCCCACTATTGAAGCGGAAAGCGGGCCGTAAAGCATCGCGCCACGATTAGCGTACCATTAAGCTCGAATGAGAGGCGCGACCCGCCTCTCCGCCAAAGCGTCCCTTCGGAGGTACGAAGCCGATGAGAGAGACAGACCGCGCGATGACCCGCCGCGCCTTCGTGAAGGGAGCCGTCGTGCTCCCGGCGCTTGCGGCGGCGCTGCTCGCCCAAACGGAGCCCGCGCAAGCCAAGGGCTCGAAGGCGCAATTCAAATATCAGGACTCGCCGAGCAACGGGCACAAGTGCTCGCAGTGCACGTTCTACATCGCCGGGAGCTCGGCCAAGACGAACGGCACGTGCAAGATCGTCGATGGTTCGATCAGCCCCAACGGCTGGTGCACGGCCTTCGCCGCAAAATCAAGCTAAGCGTCCTTGATTAGCGGACGCAGCTTCTGCAGAAAGCGGTTGTGACCGATTTTTCGCGAGCCCACCGGTCCAGAATTTGGGTTCAGGGTCAACTGCTCTGCGAATACCGTTATTGGCCGATCCGCAAATTGAGGGCACAGCCCAGAACCGCCGGCATCGTCTTTCGAAAGGGCGACGCCTTTCGAGCGAGTCGCAACTACATTCTGGCGCGGGTTACTAGTAAAATGCGGCAGCCAGAGCGGTGCCTAAGTGCTCCGGACTTGAGCCCATTTCTTAGGCCGCTCGGTGCGACCGTTTGGAGCGGATCCCCAAGGCGCTCCGCAACGAGTTCGAGGCCGGATCCTTCGTGAGGTAGCGCGTCCTTCGACAAGCTCAGGATGACACGTTAAGTTCAGCGCTTCGACACGCGCGCTACGCGCACGGCTCAGGGTGACACGGTAAAACGCGGGCCACGGATTGGGAAGCGCGCGAATGCGCTACGTGCTGCCGAGGGGCTTCCGACGCGAGCGCCATTGACACGAGGTCATGATTCTCCTCAAGAGGTGGCGCGAGCGCGGCTGAGCAGGAGCCCACACGATGTGGGCGACGAGCGGCCCCGAAGCAGCACGTAGAGCGTTCACGCGCTTCCTGCGTCCTTCGACAGGCTCAGGATGACACAACAGGCTCAGGGTGACGCGGGGTAGCTAGAGGAGTTCAAACAGGGCGGCGGCGCCGATGCCGCCCGCGGCGCACATCGTTACGACGACGTACTTCTCGCCGCGCCGCTTGCCCTCGATCAGCGCGTGCATCGTCATGCGCGCTCCGCTCATGCCGTACGGATGACCGATCGAGATCGCGCCGCCGTCCACGTTGAAGCGATCGTTGGGGATCCCAAGCACGTCGCGGCAGTAGACGGTCTGAACGGCGAACGCTTCGTTTAACTCCCAAAGTCCGATGTCGCCGATCGTCAGCCCGTGCGTCTGCAGCAGCTTGGGAACGGCGTAGATCGGCGCGATGCCCATCTCGCCGGGCTCGCATCCAACGACCGCGTAGCCGCGATAGAAACCCAGCGGCGTCAGGTTGCGCCGCCGCGCGAGTTCGGCGTCGACGATCGCGACCGCGGCCGCGCCGTCGGAGAGTTGCGACGAGTTTCCGGCGGTGACCGACGTATCGGCGACGCCGGGAACCGCGCCTTTGAGCGCGGCGAGTCCGGCGAGCGTCGTCTCGGGACGATTGCCTTCGTCTCTCTCGAGCTCGACGCGGTGCTCGCTAACCGCACCCGTCGCTTTGTCCTGTTCGTACTTCCACGATGCGAGCGGCACGATCTCCGCGTCGAACCGTCCGGCCGCCTGCGCGGCGGCGGTGCGCTGCTGGCTCTGCAGCGCGTACTCGTCCTGACGATCGCGCGAGACCCTATACTTCTTCGCGACGAAGTCGGCGGTGTAGAGCATCGGCGTGTAGAGATCGGGGACGTCGCGCAGCAGCCGCTCCTCGGTAATGAAGCGCAGGTTCAGGCCGTTCTGAACCATGCTGATAGACTCGACGCCGCCGGCGATGACGGCGCTCGCGCCGTCCACGATGATGCGCTTTGCGCCGGCGGAGATCGCGTCGAGCCCCGACGCGCAGAACCGGCTCACGGTCTGGCCCGCGACGCTCACCGGACAGCCCGCGCGCAGCGCGCTCTCGCGACCGATGTTGTTGCCGGTCGCGCCCTCGGGAAGGCCGCACCCGATGATGACGTCGTCGATCTCCGCCGGCTCGAGCCCCGCCCGCGCGATCGCGTGCTCGACGGCGTGACCCGCCATCGTCGCGCCGTGCGTCTGATTGAAGGCGCCGCGAAACGCGCGCCCGATCGGCGTGCGCGCCGCCGAGACAATCGCCGCTTCACGCATGCGCGGGCTCTTTTCGCGCGTTCCACATCGGACCGCCGAGGTGCGGCGGAAAGCCGTAGCCGTAGACGTAGACGATGTCGATGTCGCCGGGCCGCAGCGCGACGCCCTCTTCGAGCAGACGCTCGCCGCGCTGGACGAGAGCGCGCAGCAAACGTTCGCGGATCTCGTCGTCGGAGATCTCGCGCGGCGCGATGCCGGCCTCGCGTGCGGCCTGCGCGAAGAGCGCATCCACTTCCGGATCTGGAATCGGCTCGCGCCCCTTGCCGACGGCCTTGTCGTATCTGAAGTAGCCGGCTCCCGTCTTCTGACCCAGGCGCCCCATTTCGACGAGACGCCCGAGCACGTTCGTGCGCCCGAATGCCTGTGCGCCGCTCGCCGCTTGGACCTGGCGCCCGATATCGAGCCCGGATAGATCGCTCATCGCGAAGGGGCCCATCGGAAATCCGAAGCGTTTCATCACCGCGTCGACGCGCGCCGGAGGCACGCCCTCTTCGGCGATCGCGTTCGCCTCGCGAAGGTAGTCGAAGATCATGCGATTGCCGATGAAGCCGAACGCGTTGCCCGAGAGCACGCCCTTCTTCCGCAGCGTCTTGGCGAGCGTAAACGCCGTGGCGAGCACCTCCGGCGAGGTCTTATCGCCGCGAACGATTTCGAGCAGCGGCATGATGTTCGCGGGCACGAAGAAGTGGAGGCCGACGACCGACGCAGGGCGTTTCGTCGCCTTCGCGATTTCGTCGATGTCGAGCGTCGAGGTGTTCGTCGCCAAAATCGCGCCGGGCTTTGCAATCGCATCGAGCTTGGCGAAGACCTCGCGCTTTACGTCGAGGCTTTCGAAGACCGCTTCGACGATGACGTCGGCGTCGGCGAGCCGGCTCCAATCGTCGGTAAACTCGATCAGTTGCGCGCGCTTCCAGGCCTCCTCTTGCGTGAGCTTTCCTTGCTGCACGCGATACATGAACATCCCCATCACCGTCTGGCGCGCCGTATCGACCGCCGCGTCGCTGCTATCCACGACGACGACCGGAATCCCGGCCTGCGCGAAGGCGATTGCGATGCCGCTTCCCATCGTCCCCGCGCCGACGACGCCGGCACGCTCGATCGGCAGCGCCCGCGCCTCGGGGAGCCCGGGAATCCTCGACAGCTCGCGCTCTGCGAAGAAGAGATGGCGCAGCGCCTGCGAGGGCTCGGAGCGCACGAGCTCGTCGAAAAGCCGCGCCTCCCGCGCGAGCCCGAAGTTGAAAGGCAGCTCGACCGACGCCTGGACCGCGTCGATCAGTTTGTGCGCCGCTAGGCCGCCGTTCGATTCGGGCGGCACCATCTTATGCGCCTGGGCCACGACGTACGGCGCGGCTTGCATCGGCACGTCCTTCGCGACGATCGCCTCGCGCGCGCTCGCGCGACGTTTCGGCCGAGCGGCAAGCTCGCGCGCCGCCACGACGACGTCACCCTCGGCGACCTCGTCGAGGATCCCCAACTCGAGGGCACGCTTCGCGGGAACCGGCGTGCCCTTGAGCATGAACTCGAGGGCGGCCCGCGCACCGATCAGGCGCGGCAGGCGCTGCGTGCCGCCGGCTCCCGGCAGCAGACCGATGAGGATCTCCGGCAGACCGAGCTTCGCGGCGGGCGTCGCGACGCGATAGTCGCAAACGAGCGCGAGCTCGACGCCGCCGCCGAGGCAGTTGCCGTCGATCGCGGCGACGTGCGTCTTGACGCTCGACTCGATCGCCGCGATGACGTCGCGGATCGTCACCGCACCGGCGGGCAACTCCGCGTTGAAGTCGTTGATATCCGCTCCGGCCGAGAAGAGCCCGTTCGCCCCGGCGATAACGACGGCTGCAACGGTATCGTCGGCGTGCGCGCGCTCGATCTCACCCAGGAGCTTCGCGCAATACGCGAAGGAGAGCGTGTTGAGCGGTGGATTGTCGAGGGTGACGACCGCGACGTTCGAGTTCAGACCGTCACCGCCGTTCTGCGATCGAGGTCGAACTGCGCGTCGCTCAGCGTCATGACGTCGGCGGCGCCGTCGACGATCTGCCGTTTGAGCCAGGCGCTCTGTGAGAGCACGTGCGTCGCGTAAAACGACGCGGTCGCGAGCTTGGCGCGATAGAACTCGGCCTCGGCGTCGCCGCCGGCGATCTTCTCCGCGGCGATCTTCGCGGCGCGCGCCATCTGCCAGCCGCCCGCGACGACGCCCCACAGCCGCAGATATGGCACCGAGCAGGCAAAGGCGCGATGGAGATCGCCCATCGCGCTCATGCCGATCGCTTGCGAGGTCTCACCGAGCGTTGCGAGCGCGCGCGAGAGCGTTTCACCGATTCGTTTGACCACCGGATCCGAATGGCCGGCGCACTCCTTCGCGACGCCCTCCATCTGCTTGCCGACTTTCGTCGCGGTAGCGCCCATGTCGCGCAAGAGCTTGCGCCCGACCAAATCGAGCGCCTGGATCCCGGTCGTGCCTTCATAAATCGGAATGATGCGCACGTCGCGGTACTGTTGCGCGATGCCGGTCTCTTCGATGTAGCCCATTCCGCCGAAGACCTGCAGCGCCGTCGAACATAATTCGACCGCGTTCTCCGTGCACCAGCCCTTGACCACCGGAATCATCAGCTCGACGAACGCCTTGTGCTCCTTACGCACGCGCTCGTCCGGATGGCGCGCGGCGTAGTCGAGCGACGCCGCCGTGACGTAGGCAAGCCCGCGCATCGCCTCGATCGTCGCCTTCTGCCACATGAGCATGCGCCGCACGTCGGGATGCTTGAAGATCGCTTCGGGTTCGCGCGAGCCGGGTTTGAGATCCCGCCCCTGCACGCGCTCTTTCGCGTACTCGAGCGCGCTCTGATAGGCGCGATCGGCGAGCGCGATGCCCTGGACGCCGACGGAGAACCGCGCCGCGTTCATCATGATGAACATGTACTCCAGGCCGCGGTTGGGCTCGCCGACGAGATAGCCGACGGCGCCCTCGCCCTTCTCGCCGTAGTTGAGCATGCAGGTCGGGTTGCCGTTGATGCCGAGTTTGTGCTCGATGCTCGCGCAGACGACGTCGTTGCGCTCGCCGAGCGTGCCGTCGCCGTTCACGAGAAACTTCGGAACGATAAAGAGCGAGATGCCCTTCGTTCCCTCGGGCGCATCGGGGAGACGCGCGAGCACGAGGTGGATGATGTTTTCGGCCATGTCGTGCTCACCGAACGTGATGAAGATCTTCGTTCCGCTGATGCGGTGACGATCGCCGTCCGGAACCGCGCGAGCGCGCACCTGGGCGAGATCCGAGCCTGCCTGCGGTTCGGTCAGGCACATCGTGCCCGTCCACTTTCCCGAGACGAGGTTCGGAATGTAGCGCTGCTTCTGCTCGTGCGACCCAACGAGCTCGATCGCTTCGATCGCGCCTTGATTGAGCAGCGGGCCGTTGGCGAAGCCGATGTTTGCCGCGTTCCACATCTCCAGCGTCGGCCCGAGGAGGATCTGCGGCAGTCCCTGGCCGCCGTACTCGGCCGGAACCGGCAGCCCGATCCAGCCGGCGTCGGCAAACTTCTTGTAGGCCTCTTTGAAGCCGGGCGGCGTGGAGACCTCACCGGCGCTCCACGTGCAGCCGGTCCGGTCGCCCGTCCGATTGAGGGGGTCGAGCACCCCGGAGGCAAAGGCGGATGCCTCTTCGAGGACGGGATCGAGCACGTCGAGCGTCTCCCCGTATCCTGGGAGCGCGGCGACCTGCTCGATCCCGGCGAGTTCGCGCAGGGCGAACTGCATGTCGCGCAGCGGGGCACGATAGGCGCTCATGTGGCTTCCTCTTCCTTCTTATTTGCAGTATGCCCAAACGGGCATTATATTAAAAATAATATGTCGGCGGTTGGTTTCGGGGGCCGCCGGCGGCCTCCCCGGGGCGCCGGGGGAATTAAAAGTTGTGCAAAAGGCGGCGCCTGCTTGCCGATAACCGTAACGCCGCAGTCTATTCTACTCGTATTACCAATCGTCAACCATTGCAAGGAGTTACACGATTACGATGTTCCTGTCACTACTCTTATCCGCCATCACGATGAACCCGGCGTTCGCGCCGAGCATGCACGCTCCCACCGAGGGAATCATCCAGGCCCAGTCGCTCTCGCCCGATAGCTCCTGCAAGCCGGGGGCGATCTGCGCATCCACGACGTTCAATAAGAACGGCTGCTTCTTCAATAACTTCTGGAACGGCAACAAAGGCGGGACGCCGCTGACGATCGACGTCACGCAAACCGGCAACAACGGCAGCAAGGTCTACGTCTACTGGGTCAACGCGACGAACAAGACGATCGGCATCGCGGGATCGGCCCAGGCGAAGTACTACTGCCCCTAGGGCGGAGGAACCGGCCGCAGCGCCGTTACCGCTCGTGGGTAACCTCGAGCGTCGTCCCGGCGCTGCGCCCGAACTCTTCCGGCGCATCCTTCAAATAGACGCGCGCGCCCGGCCAGGCGAACGTGCCGGGCGTAACGGATCGTACGAGGTAGTGCAGGTCGTAGACGCCGGGCTCGAGATGCGACGCGTACGCAACGACGCGATCGCGATAGATCTGACGCGTGTCGATCTCCCAACTGTCGCTCTGCGGAACGAGCGCCTGCAGCGACGTGCGGAACGCCATGTCGACGGCCTCGAAGCCCGCCGGCAGCGGATCTTCGAAGACGACCCGGTCGACGGGATGATCGACGATCGCCCGAATGCCGACGTCGAAGACTCTCCCCGCTCCGACGCCGACCTGTGAAATCGTCTGGATATCCATCGTCGCAAGCGGCGACGGCACGCCGTCCGAGCCGCTTCGGGACGGATCGCTCAGCGTGCGGACGACGCGGAACGCCGCGAGTTCGCCGGGCGCGTTCGGGGCGACCGGATACGTGTAGAGCACGAGGTAGTGCACGCCGTGGGAGGACGTCACGCGAAGCGGCGCGTTTGACGAAAGCGACGACGCGGGCACGCTGAATGTCTGCGACGATGCGGTCGAACCGAACGTCGCGCGTCCGATCGTCTTGTCGCCCACGCTCGCGGTCGCGGTGCCGGGCACGAGCCGCTCCGTCGCGGCATAGGCGGAGAGCGCGACGAGCGCCTGCGCCGTGTCGTCGCTCGTTGGCCAGCCACACTTGCACTGCTGCGCGACGAGCGCGCGCACGGCACCGTCGAGCTGCTCGACCGGCGCGTGACGCTCGAGCAGCAGTTGGAGCATCTGCGACTGCGCCGCGACGAGCGATCCGAACCAACCCCATTGCCACGATTGATTCGCCGCTGCGTAGCGGCCGGTGACGTAGAGGTTCTGCTCGAGGCGCGCGGCCATCGCCGCGCCCTGTCCCTGCCATCCGGGCGCGCGCAGGAGATAGCGGGCCAGCCGGATCTGCGTCGCGCTGTCCCATTCCTTCGACTGCGCGACGATGTCGGCCAGGAAGTCCGTGCGCGGCGGGCCGAGCGCTGCGAGCGCCCAGAGCGCCTCGAAACGAAGCGCCGCTTTGCACCATTTCGTCGTGCACGACTTGAAATTCGCTGGGTTGGCGAGCGAACGCGACATGAAGGCCGCGGCCGATGAGATCGCGCCGGCATCGACGGCGACCCCGTGCGCGCGAGCGAACGTCAGCGCGTCGAGCGCGGCCGCCGTCATCCATGGATCGCTGACCTTCGCGCCGGCGAAGATGCCGAAACCCCCGTCGCCGCGCTGGCAGGAGAGCAGTCTCTGCAGGCTCGACGCGATCGCCGCCGACGGATCGAAGGCAAGCTTCAGCTTATACGGACCGGTCAGCTTTCGCAGCGCGCTCGCGACGATCAAGCGCGACGCGGCGTCGTCTGCAAACGGCAGCGCATCTTGCGTCATCATCCGCTCCGACGGCGTGACGAACTGCGGCACGATCGAGTTCGCGAGCGTCACCGAGAGCGTTCCGCCCGCGTTTAACGCGATCGGAATCGAAACCCCCGCGTTCGTCGCACCGCTCTCGATCACCGAGTCCGTCGTCGAGCGATCGCTCGCCGAGAACGGGACGCTGAAGGCGTCGCCGTGATTGCCCAGACCGGCCCGTGCGGCGAACGTCGAGGGCGCCGGCGTTCCGACGACGACCGGGAAGCGAAACGCCTGCATGCCGGTCGCGGCCTGCTCCGTTGCGCGCTGCACGCGCGGATCGCCGTGCGCGAACTGCAGGACGCCGCTGAGCCGTAACGCGAGATCGAGCGGTCCCGCCGCGCCGGTCTGGTTCGCGATCGAGACGCCGAGGTCGAAGCGGTCGCCCGGACGCGCGAACTGCGGGAGCAGCGGGCCCGCCATGAGCGGCTGATTCGAGACGAAGCTCGCGTCGCCGGTCGCGAAGTGTGCCGCGTCGTTGCCGAGTGCGACCGCCATCACGCGCCACGTCGTGAGATCGTCGGGCATCGAAAAGCTCGCGCTCGCACGCCCTGCGGCGTCGGTCTTCAAGACCGCGTAGTACGCGAGCGGGCGGAAATTCGCGCGGACGCGCGTCTTCGCCGCGCCGGTGATGAAGCCGCCGCCGTAACCGAATCCCTTCTCGGCCGCCGGCGTCTGCGTCTTCAGCGTGACGTTTTCGCGATTGTCCGAGAACTCCGTCGCGATCGGCTGCGCGGCGAAGACCGTCTGCACGAGATCGGGGAGCCGATAGCCGGATAGCTGGAGGATCGCGTCGTTGACGACCATCGCGACGAGCTCGCCGGGCGCCGCCGCGCCGTCGCGTCCGCGCAGCGTGAAGTCGACACGCTGGGCGCCGCCCGGACTCACGGTCGCATTGCGCGGGGCGATCGACAACTTGAGGTACCGCCCGGCCAAATCGACGGTGAATCCGGCCATCCCCGTGAGCGCGAGGGTCCCTTCGACTCCGCTCAGGGTGACACGGGAGCTGTTCGGGGTGACACGGGAGGTGACGCCGCGGCGGACTACGACCGCCTCAACGGCCGCGTTCGGCAGCATCTCCGGCGTGATCTTGAAGGTCGCATGGACGGCGCCGTGCACGCCGCGCAGCGTCGTGCGGTAGATCGCGTCGTTCCGTACGACCGCAAGGTAGACGTCGGCATTCGCGTACGGGGAGCCGATGAGCGCCGTCGCCGTGTCGCCGATCGCGTACTGCTTCTTGTCGAGTTTCACCGCGACCGCGTTCGGGTCGCTGAGTCCCCAATCGGCTTCGCCCGCACCGAAGACAAAGACTTGCGTCATCGTCGCGCTTGCGTCGCCGCGCGCTCCGGCGAAGTTCGCGTAGACGCGATACGGCCCCGAATCGGTCGGGAGGAGATTCACGGTGACGGGCTTGCTGCCCGAGGTAACGTCCGCGCTCGCGACCGTATCGTACTTCACTGCCTGCTGCGCGTTCTCTCCGCCCTCGACCGCCTGCGTCGCCGAGACGTACGTCATCTTCTGGAGCCGTACCCGAACGGCGCGGCCGGAGACGGGCTTACCGGCGGCGTCGGTCACGATCGCGCGAATCGCGATCGGCGCGCCCGCCGTGCCGAGCGCGTCGGAGCCAAGGCCGATCACCGCGTCGGACGGCAGCGCGAGGAAACTCTGCGAATCCGAGACCGAGAGATTCGAGACGTCGCTCGTCTCCATGTCGACGCGATAGGTCATCGGGAACGGCAGATCGCTTGGAACCGCGACGTCGAGCGACGTCGCCCCTTGCGCGTCGAGCGCGAGGTCGCGTTGCAGAACGTCGGTATCGAACGATGGCGTTTGATCCGGCCAGAACCATTGCGGGCCGAACCAATAATCGTCCCATCCCTTCGGTTGCACCGTCGCGACGTCGCGCGTGACGTACGCGTGCGCCTTCCCGCCCTGCAGCGGAGCGCCGAAGAGGTATGCGGCGGCGACCTTCGCATTGACGGTTCCGCCGGCCGGCGCCGACGTCGCGCCGAGCGTGAGCGTCAGCTTGAAGTTCGGCGGTTTGAACTCCGCGACGCGCAGCGATCCGGTAACGTCGTTGCCGTTGCTCCCTTTCGCATCGATCGTGTAGTAGCCTAAAGCCTGCTGTTTCGAGAACGTAACCGGGAGCGAGAAGACGCCGAACGCATCGGTGCGCACCGTGCCGAGCGGCGATTCTTTATTGTTCGGATCGACGAGTTTGACTCGATACGACGCGTTCGTGTCGGGAACGACGCTCGTGCCCTTCACGTAGTAGGCGATGCCGGTGATGCGTGCCTCTTCGCCCGGCTGGTAGAGTTGGCGGTCGGTGAAGATCGTGCCGCACGAGAGCGGCGCCCCGCTCGTCCATCCGCCGTTGACGTCGAACCGGCCGACGCCGTCGCCTTCCCAGATCGTGTCGGTCGCGACGTCGTTCCCCTGCGAGACGACCACGCCGAGGGCCGGCGCTCGATTCGCGGGCGCCGTCGCCTCGCACCGTTCGACGTCGACCCCGGCCACGTCGAGCTCGCCCGACCCGTCGGTCGTTCCGGTCGCGCACTGCTGCGGCGGAATGGTTCCCTCCTCGTCGAGCCGGTAGATCGCGACGGAGGCGTTGGGCACCGGCTCGCCGTCGCTGAGATGCTGGACGAGCACGAGGCCGCGGGACGGGAACCACTGCCCAAAGACGCCGAGATTCGTGAGCTGCGCGATGCCGACGAGACTCGGCGTCGAGTCCGGAGCGTCGAGCGCGGTGCGGAAACCGTAGGCAAGCGTGCCGTACGCTCCGCCGAGAACGCTCTCGAGCGGAATGCTGACGACGCTTTGCGCGTTGCGCCGCGCGCCGCGAAGCGTCTGCGACGGCCATTGCTTGTACGGCGGCAGGCTCTTCGAGGCGTCGTAGTCGCCGAGCAGATCGATCGGACGAACGCGAGCGTACGCCGCTTGATACGAGTTCCCGGGAAGATTCGTCGCGTAGAAGTTCAACGCAACCGGCGCCCCGACCGGAATGACGCTCGTGCCGCTCGGCGCCCAGGCGCCCGGCGCGAACTCCGACGTGCGAATCGTCACCTGCTTCTCGGAACCGAGCGTCTGTCCGAAGACGTCTTTGACCGTTGCGGCGACCTTCGCCGTATACGTCCGGTCGGGATCGAGCGCGTAGGGATTGATCGCGATCGTATTCGACGAGTCGGACGGAACGTAGACGAGGTTCTTCAGCGACGCCGGCGCCGGCGAGATCGTCACCGCGTTCTTCGCCGACGCGGGATCGATCGGGTTCGAGAAGGCGATCACCGGGTCGCCTTCCGCGAACCGGTCGCCGCTATCCGGACTCGGTTGCGGCGTCGGCACGATCGTCAGGATATCGTACGTCTTTACGCCGCCGGTGACGGCGGCGGCCGTGCCGAGGTTGCCGTACTCCGGCATGACGCCGGGGTAGATGCGCAACGCGTACGTCGTGCCTCTCTCCAGCGGGGCGATCGGCGTCAGGTCGTAGACCCACGTGTTCAGCGCCGGATCGAAGAGCTGAGTTGCGTTCGACCCGGGGTAGGGAGTCGGCTGCGTCTCGAGCTTGGCGTCGAGCGCGATGCGCTCGTCGGGCATCGCGACGAGGAACGCATGCTTGGCGAGCGAGGCGGGATCGACGGCGGCGTTCGCCGTTACCCGCATCGTCGGCGAGAGCGCGACGGGCGCGGGGGCCGTGCCGTCTTCGTCGGCGGTGAGCTGAGGCAGGCTCGTAAAGCTCAAGGGATCGGTCTCGAACGTCCACGCGACGTCGCGATCGAGCGCGTCGCCGGCGAGATCGCGCAGGCCGGCCCCCAAAGTAATTTGGACGCGCGTCCCGACCGGCAGCGCCTGCTCGGCGACGAAGCCGACCATCCTCGGCGTGAGCAGCGCGAAGTGACCCCGCAATGCCGGCTCGATGCTGACGTGGCGCAGCACGTCGCTGGGCCCGGCGCCCGAGAGCGCCTCCACCGGGGCGAGCGGCTTGGCGAAGATGATCCGAATCTGCGCGAGCGTCTGCGCGCTCTGGGTCGGAGAGATCGAGAGAATCCACGGCGGAAGCGACGGTTTCGGAAGCGCGTCGACCGGCTGTAGCTTCTCGCCGTTCGATCCCGGGCCGCCGCAAGCCGCTGCGGCGAGCGCGACGACGGCAACGCAGAAACTTCCAATAGCCCGCACGGACGCTCTCCTCGACGGCAGCAACTTCAATCCCGGCCGTCGTAGATTCACCCAAACGATGCCCAAACTCTTCGGGTTCGCGGTTCCCGTCGTCGCGGTCGCCGCGATGCTGGCGCTCTACTGCGGCGGCCTCGACGTCGCGAAGCTTCGCGCGGCGCGCGGCTCCGTCACCTACACCGACCGCAGCGGCAGCGTGCTCGGCACCGTGCTCGGTTCCGGCTCGTCGCGCGAGGCCGGCGTGCCGCTGGCCGCGGTCTCTCCGGAGTTCCTCGAGGCGATCGTTGCGGCCGAAGACGCGCGCTTCTGGCGCCACGGTGCGATCGACGTTCCGGCACTTCTGCGCGCGGCGCGCGAGTATGCGATCTTCGGCGAGGCGCGCAGCGGGGGCTCCACGATCGAGATGCAGTTGGCGCGGCTGCTCGACCCCGCTCCGAGCACGCTATCGGGTAAGCTCCGGCAGATCGCCGGAGCGGAGCGAATCGCGATGGTCTCGACCAAGGACGCGATCCTCGACGCGTATGTCAATCGCGTTCCGATGGGCGGGAACGTCTACGGCGTCGAGGCGGCCGCGCGCGCCTACTTCGGCGAGCCGGCCGCCGACCTCGATCTCGCGCAGGCGACGATGCTCGCCGCGATTCCCAACGACCCGTCTCGACTGGCGCCCGACGGCGACTGGCAGGCGCTGCGCGCGCGCCAGCGCTACGTTCTGTCGCGCATGGCCGACCTCGGCGAGGTGTCGCGGTCGCGCGCGGATCGCGCCTTCGCGGAGACGATCCGTCTGCGGCGGCAGGACGACGGAATCGCCGACGCGCCGCACGCGCTCTTCTTCCTCTCCCGTCCGTCGCCGGCCGGCGACGGCCGCGTGCAGACGACCATCGATCGCGGCCTGCAGCGCTTCGTTCAGGCGCAGACCGAGGACGTGATCGCCGCGCTGCAGGGCTATCACGTCGCCGACGCCGCCGCGCTCGTCGTTGATAACGCAACCGGCGACGTTCTCGCCTACGTCGGATCGCCCGATTACTTCGCCGACGACATCCTCGGACGCAACGACGGCGTGCAGGCGCTGCGCCAGCCGGGTTCCTCGCTCAAGCCATTTACGTACGAGCTCGCGCTCGAACGCGGCACGATACGCTCGACGACGATCCTCGCCGACGTGCCCGCGGCCTACGCGCTGCCCGGGGGGAGGCTCTATCAGCCGGGCGATTACAGCGGCCGGTTCAGCGGACCGGTTCGCGTGCGCTACGCGCTCGCGAACTCGCTCAACGCGCCCGCCGTGCAGGTGCTCTCCGCGCTCGGCGTCGGGCGGTTCCTCGCGCGGCTGCACGAACTCGGCTTCGCACACCTCGACCGCTCGCCCGACTACTACGGACTCGGCTTGACGCTCGGGAGCGGCGAGGTAAGCCTATGGGAACTCGTTCAGGCGTACGCGACGATGGCGCGAGGCGGCGACTTTCTGCCGATCCATCTCGCGGCCGGCTCGAAGCCCGCCGCGCGCGCGGTTGGCGATGCGGCGGATTGGTCGCTCGTTGCCGACATGCTCGCCGATCCGCACGCCCGCGCGAAATCCTTCGGCGTCGGCTCGGTACTGGAGATGCCGTTTCCCGCAGCGGTGAAGACCGGAACCTCCTCGGACTTCCGCGACACGTGGACGGTCGGCTTCACGCGCGACTACACCGTCGGCGCGTGGGTCGGCAACTTCGATGGAAGCCCGATGCACGGCGTCTCGGGCGTCACCGGCGCGGGGCCGCTCTGGAACCGCATCATGCTCCACCTCTACGATCGCCGCGACGATGCGGCGCCGTTCCCCGCACCGGCCGGCTTCGTTCGCGCGCAGATCTGCGCGACGACCGGACACGCTCCGGCGCGCGACGGCAATTGCCCGGCGGTCGTCAAGGAGTGGGTCGCCGCGCGAGATCTCGCCGACGTCAAACGCCCGGCCGGCGGCGAAGGCGTCGCGCTCGACTCATGGCTCGCGCTCCATCCGGTCGGCGTCGCGTCGACGCTGCGCATCGTCTTCCCACACGACGGCGACGTCTTCGTGGAGAATCCGGCGACGAGCGCGCTCGCCGCGCGCGAGCAACAGCTTGCGCTGCGGAGCGTCGACGACGGACGCCCCGTGCGTTGGAGCGTCGGCGGCACTGCCATCGCGCTCGATGCGAGCGGCAATGCCTTCTGGCCGCTGCGACGCGGGCGATGGAGCGTCGAGGCCGACGACGGCGCGAGACGCGACCGCGTCACGATCACCGTCGTGCCGGCGCGCGGCGCCTCGCGCCCCGGTTTTACTAGGCAAGCGTCGTCCCCCGCGACTCCGGCGCCCAGCGGAGTGCGATGAAGAGGCCGACGAGCGAGAGCGCGCACGCCAAGGCGACGATCCACCCGATCCCGTAGCGCGCGAGCAGCCACGGCAAGCCGAACGTTCCGAAGAACGCGCCGACGCGGCTGACCGCCGCCGCGAATCCCGTCGCGCTCGCGCGAATCGGCGTCGGAAAGAGCTCGTTCGGATAGGTGAGCTCGAGGCCGGCCGCGGCGCCGATGCCGATCGCGTATGCGACGAAGCACGGAACGACGGTTGCGGCGTTGTCGAGCACGAGAACGCCGAACGCGAGCGCCGCGATCGCGAAACCCGCGATGCAGAGCGGGCGGCGTCCCCACGACTCCACGAGCGGCAGCGAGAGGAGCGAGCCTGCGAGGAAGGCCGTCGTGATCGCAACGCTCCCCGCCGGCGACGACGCGCCGAGACCGAACGCCGCGAGCACGGCCGGGGCGAAGGTGTAGATCGCAAAGAGCGGCACCACTTGGAGCAGCCAGATCGCCGAGACGAACGCGAGCGCACCGCGATACTTCGGCGCGAAGATCGTCGCAAACGAGGCGCGCTGCAGTTCGCCGGAGGCCCGCGCGGCGAGCCATAACGGCGACTCCGGCGCGCTCGCGCGCATCAACAGCCCCGCGAATGCAAAGATCGCGGGGCTCGCGAGGATCCATCGCCAACTCTCGGGACCGGTGCGCAGCAGCGCGTAGCCCGCAACGTAGGCGACGGCCGCCCCGAGAAACCACGCGACCTGCATGCTGTTCGTGGCCGCGCCTCGTCTTGCCGGCTCGGCATGCTCGGCGATGAGCGCGCCGGCGATCGGATAATCGGCGCCGATCGCGAGCCCGAGGACGAAGCGGAGGGCGATCAGTTCCCACACGCCGGCGACGAAGATCTGCGCGACGCAGGCGACGACGAAAACGACGAGATCGAGAATCATCAACAGCCGCCGGCCGAAGCGATCGGTGAGATGTCCGAAGACCGGGGCGCCGATGAGGATGCCGAGCAGCGTCGCGCCGCCGACGAGGCCGGTCGCCGTCGCATCCAGCGAGAAGCGGGGGCCCAGCGTAACGAGCGCGAGGCCGATGCTGCTCAGAATGTAGCCGTCGCAGAAGAGTCCGGCGTTCGCATAGAGGAGCAGGCCGCGCCGTCGCGTCACGCTCGGGTTCTTATCCGCTCCCTAGTAGAAGAACTGCTGCAGCTGACTGAACGACGGACCGAAGGCCCAACCCATCCGTTTGCTCGGATTGATCGCCGGCGCCGGTTCGCCGATCGCAAATTTGAACCCGGTGATCGTCTCGACGAAGTTGCCGCTCTCGTCGTAGACGACGAGCGCGCTCCCGAGGCTGCCGTCGCAATAGAAGGGATCGGTCACGAGAAAGAGGCCGTTGACCTCGTCGACGGCGATGCCGGCGCCGCTGTTGCTCTGCGACGCGCTCCCGGTGCATGGGAGCTGCGCGAAGGTTCCCGTCTGCTTGGCCAGATCGTAGAATTCGACTTGGGCGTTGAGCTCGGTGGTCGTCGCGGCGATGCCGGTCGTCGAATCGACCGCCAGACCGTTGACGAAGCCCGAGCCGAACGGGCCGTTGTTGAGACCGGTGAACTGCGTCTGTTTGCCGTTCTTCAGATTGACGAGCACGTTGATCGGCGCCGCGCCGCCGACGCGCCCGCCGTCCGGCGACGTGGCGATCACGGCGCGGTTCGTCTCGTAGTCTTGCGCGACTTGCGGCTGATCGCCGAGCGAGAACGTGCTCGGATTGAGGTGGAAGACCTTGCCGAATTGATTCTTCGCTACGTTCGACTCGAAGACGTCGGGGATGTCGTTGTTCTTCAGCTCGATCGCGAAGATCGCGGTCGTGTCCGTCGTCTGATTCGGACCGGCCGATTCGACCTCGATATCCTTGACCGGCGGCGTCCATTTGCCGGTGAACTTCCCCTTCGTGACCGGCGCCATCACGTTGAAGCGGCGCTTGGCGAAGATCGATCCGGGCGGAACGACGTAACGCGTGACGAGCCCGACGTCGCCGGCGACGATTCCGTCGAACCCGTACGACGTGCCGCTGGGCGGCGATTTCGGGAACGACTTCGTGATCGTGCCGGTATCTTGATCGAACGTCTCGACGTTGATCGCGGTCGCAAGCGCGCCGTCGTCGCCCTTCGCGTTGATGTCGAAGCCGTAGATCTGCCCGCCCGTGCTCGTCAGCACGGCGCCGAGGCCGACGCTGTGGTGCGCGAGACGCGAGAGCGTCGCAGCCGGAGCGAACGGCGGCGTCGGGGTGCCGCTTGCGCTGCACCCGGTTACGATCAGCGCTGCGGCGCAGACGCGCAGTGGTTTCATCGAGCCCGACCCTACGGTACAGGTATGAAAAAACCCTGAAACGGCGGCGCCACATATCGGCAAGCGCCGTGCGCGACGATTGCGCCGATGCAAAAAGACGCGCTCGCCGCGGCTCGACGGCTCTTTTCCGGCGATCGCCGCCGCCCGCCGGAGAGCGACGTCATCGAGACGCTGTTGCGTTTCGGGCGCGGCGCGCTCGCATACGCCGCGCGCAGTCACGTCCGCGTGATGCTCCTGCGCCGCGGCGAGCTCTATCGCGAGGCGTCGCTCGCGCTCGCGCGCTTGGGCATCGACGTCGACGCGTGGCCCGCGCCGCCGGCCGGCCTCTTCGTCGTCGAGGAGCGCGCGCTCTACTTGCGTTCTCGCAGCCCCATGACCGTCGCACACGAGTTCGGCCACGCCCTCGACTGCGCGCTCGGCGGCGGCGTCTACCGCAGCGGCATCGATCCCGCGGTCCGCTCGCTCTTCGCCAACGCGAGCTGCTTCATCACGCCGTACGCGGCGACGGGCGTCGACGAATACTTCGCCGAGTCGCTGCGCGCGTACGTGGAAGCCAACGATCCGGCGTCACCGTGGCCGCGCGCCACGCGCGCGCGCCTCCGCCACAACGACCCCGGGATGCACGAGTTCATCGAGCTGCTCTTCGAGCACGAGTTCGGCGGCCGCCCCCACGCCGACGAGGTCGCCTCAATTTAATGCAGTGTCATCCTGAGCTTGTCGAAGGACGGAGCTTGTCGAAGGACGGAGCTTGTCGAGAACGGAACGCGTGAAGGCGTATTACGTGTATATGGTGCGGTGCGCCGACGGAAAATTCTACGTCGGGATTAGCAACGATCCCGAACGTCGCATCGCCCAGCACAATCTCGGTCATGACCCGGAAAGCTACACGTTTACACGCCGGCCGGTCGAGCTGGTTCATTGTTCCGACTTCAAGGAAGTCGACGATGCGATTCGCTGGGAAAAGCAGCTAAAAGGCTGGTCACGCGCCAAGAAGATCGCGTTGATCGCGGGCGATTGGAAGACGATCGTTCGTCTCTCTAATGAGAAGAAATCCGTCCTTCGACAGGCTCAGGATGACACAGCATCTTCCTCAGCGCCTGCGCGCAGCGCAGCCCTGAGCGAGCGCAGCGAGTCGAAGGGTCAGGATGACACAGCATCTTCCTCAGCGCCTGCGCGCGCAGCGCAGCCCTGAGCGAGCGCAGCGAGTCGAAGGGTCAGGATGACACGGGTCCTTCGACGGGCTCAGGATGACAAAAAAACTACTTGACGCTTTGGACGGTCGAGACGCTGACGCCCGGGGCGCTATTCTTCCACGAGCTTCGGATGTAGGTGATGGCGGCGGCGATCTGCTCGTCGGAGAGCAGACCCTTCCAGCGCGGCATGATGCCGCTGTAGGTTTGACCGTTGACGACGAGCCGGCCGTCGAGACCGTCTTTCACGATCGCGATAGCGGCGACCGGATCGCCGATGACGATCGGATTTTCGGCGAGCGGCGGAAAGGCGCCGGGAATTCCTTTGCCGTCGACTTGATGGCAGCTCGAGCAGTTCGTCAAGTAGACGACGGCGCCGTCGCTCGCCGACGCCGGGTTCTGCTCGGCCGCCGCGGAGACGGCGGCGGCGGTGGTCGCGTGCGACTCCTTCGCGCACGCGGTTAAAACGAGCGCGAGCACAGACGCTGCGGCCCTTCTCATGCGATCCTCCTCGGGCGCGAGCTCATCGCCCAGACGAGCGCGACGAGCAGAAAGTTCGCGACGAGCGAGCTGCCTCCGTAGGAAAGAAACGGCAGCGTGATGCCGGTAAGCGGCAGTAGCCCGATCACGCCTCCGACGATGATGACGACTTGAAAGCCGAGCGTCGCGCCGAGCCCGGTCGCGAGCAGCTTCGTGTAGAGATCGGGCTGCTCGAGACCCGTCGCGAAGATCCGGCGTACGAGATCGAGGAAGATGGCCAAGACGATCAAAGCGCCGATCACTCCGAACTCCTCTGCAAAAGCGGCATAGACGTAGTCGGTCGAGACGTCCGGAATAAATTCGGGATGGCCGAGCCGGTATCCGCTGCCGACGAGACCGCCCGCGGCAAGCGAGTAGTATGCCTGCGACGACTGATACCCCGCCCCGAGCGGATCGGAGAACGGATTGCGCCAGACCGCTATGCGCGTTGCGACGTACGGATAGTGATGGACCGCCCAGAACGCGCCGAGGCCGAAGAGAAGCGCGCCGAAGAGCACGATGTCGATTCGGCGCGTCGCGACGTAGAGCAGCGCCGCAAAGGTCGCGAGCAAGAGCGTTGCCATCCCGAGGTCGCGCTGGAGCACGAGAATCGCCATCGACGCGCCCCAGCCGATGAAGAGCGGACCGAGGTACTTGACGTTGGCGCGAAGCGACCACGGACGCGCGTTGCCGATCACGTCGGCCGTCTCTGCGAGGTACGCCGCCAAAAAGAAGACGATGAAGAGTTTGATCAGTTCGATCGGCTCGTACTGCACCGGCCCGAGCCTGATCCACAGGCGCGCCCCGTTGATCTCTTGGCCGAAGACGAGCAGCAGCACGAAGAGCGCCAACGACGCGATGACCCAGAGGTATTTATACGCGGCGAAGCGCCGGAAGTGCGTGAAGAGCGGGCCGGCCGCGATCGCGAGCGCGAGCGAGAGCAGCAGCCAGAACTGCTGCTTCTGCGCGAGCGCCGGCGAGAGGCGGGCGACGATCGCGAGGCCGAGCGCGGCGAGCACGATCGCTAGCGCGGGAATGACGTCGTCGCGCACGGTCCCCGACGGCTGCCAGAGCACCCAGACGATGGCGAGCGCCGCGAGGAGCGCGAGCATCCACGGCGGCCCGATCGCGCCCGGCGGCGCGAAGCGAAGAATCAGCGCGGCGACGGCGAGCGCCCCCAGCGTCGGCGCGACGCGGCGCACGGCGATCATCCCCTGGATTCCAATGCGTTCAGTGCGTGCAGACCGCGGCCGCGAGAAACGCGATCGCCGCGGCCGCGCGAATCAACGCCGGCCCGAGCACGATCTCCAGCGTGCGCGGGGCCGGCGATTGATACTGCACGCCCTCATCGCGCTCGAACCGCGCGATCAAGACGTGCTCGCCGGGATTAGCGGCCTCGAGCTGCGCGATCAGCG
This sequence comes from Candidatus Binatia bacterium, assembly GCA_035541935.1. GTDB lineage: Bacteria > Vulcanimicrobiota > Vulcanimicrobiia > Vulcanimicrobiales > Vulcanimicrobiaceae > Cybelea. The sequence goes on from DATKMJ010000006.1 coordinate 21,565, forward strand.
CGGCTCGCTCTGCGACGCCGCGGGCGCGCCGTTCGACGAGCACGATCGCGTCGCCGAAGAGCAGCGTCGTGCTCGAGACCGTGACGTCGAGCGCCGGTCCGACGCCGAGCGCGCGGTAGAGCAACGGCGAGGGCCGGTCGTCGAAGACGTCGTCCTCCGAAAGCGCGACGATCTCCCCGGCGCGCGCCAGATAGGCGGCGGTCGAGCCCGCCTGCACGACGTACGCACGCCCCTGCACGACGAGCACCGCGGTGAACGACGCGGCCGCGGTAACGTAATCTTCGTGGCTCGCGGTAAACGTGTAGAGATCGCCGTTGACGCGCGTCAGAATCGCGAGCAGGGCCGTCGCGGCGGCCTGCGGTGAATCGATCGCGCGCCGGAACCGAGCGCTGCGCCCGCGCCGCTCGCACTCCGCGCGCACGCGGCCCAGGAGCGCCGCTTCGACCGGCACGCCGCCGACGTAACCGAAGCCGCGCGCTACCGCCAAGAGCCACGTCTGGGGGCCGAGCTGCAGGCTCAGGCACGAGGCGCGATCGCCGCGTATCGCGAGCGTCATCCCGGCTTCACCGCGTTCACGCGCAGGCGCGTCGTGCCGACGTCGATCTCGTCGCCGGCGCGAATCTCGATCGCCTCGGTGACGCCGCGTCCGTTGAGAAACGTGCCGTTGCTGCTGTGGAGATCGTCAATGTAGACGACGCCTTGGTGCGTCTCGAAGCGAGCGTGCCGCCGGCTGACCTCCGGATCGCGCAGGACGATCTCGGCGCTCCGATCGCGGCCGAGCTCGAACGGCGGACGGGCACGGTGCGTACGCTGCGCTCCGCGCTCGAGAATTTCCAAGTCCACGAGCATCGGCGTGAGTGGGCCGATCTCCGCCGCCGCGCGAACGCGCGGCCGCGCCGCCAGCAGCGCGACGACCGCGAGCGCACCGGTGATCTCGAGCGTGCCGATGCGCATCTGCCGCTCGAAGTCGGCGGCCACGGCGAAGAGCGGCGTCATCGGCGCTCGAACCTCATTCGCGTGTTGCCAAACCGCAACTCGTCGCCGTCGTGGAGCGCCTCGGCGTTGACGCGGCGTCCGTTGACGAACGTCCCATTCGTCGAGCCGAGATCGCGAACTCTCGCCTCCCCGGCAGCGACTTCGACGACCGCATGCGCGCGCGAGACGCTCGGATCTACGAGGACGATCTCGCTCTCCTCGGCGCGACCGATGCGCGCGGCTCTCTCGATCGAGTAGACGCCGTTCGGCGGAACGCCCTCGATCGTGTGCAAGCGATAGACTTCGCCCGGATCGCCCTCCCCGGCGACTTCGACGCCGATCGCACCGAGCGGCATGCTCTCGCGTTCCGACATCCTGACGCTCGCGTCGCCGTCGTCGAATTCTATCCCGACCCTTCCGGCAAGATCGCGCAGGAGTTGTGCCCAGGCTCGCTCGAGATACTCGCGGTGTTCGTCGAGGCGCTCGTAATCGGCGGGGCTGACGAAGACCTCGTAGCTGCCGGGCGCGTGCGCGCGGCCGTCGTCGTCGCGGGTCTGCGCCTCCATCGTCGAGACGAGCTTGCGCGCGATCTGCGCCGGCTCCAAGTCGCTCGGGAAGGTCTTGGCAAAACTGCGCTCGATGAACGCGGCGCAGAGCCGTTCGAGCTTCGCAAGAAAGCTCACGGCCGGCGTTCGACCCGCGCGATGTAGAATCCGTCGCGGCCGCCGACGCCGGGCGCCACCTGCACGTCGCCGTCGCGCGTCAATAGAGCAGCGTACGCGGCGGGCATCAAGCCGCGCTCGAAGTTCTGTCGCGATAGAAACCAATCGATCACTTCGGTCGTCTCGCGTGGATCGGTCGAACAGACCGCGTAGACCAGCGCACCTCCGGGGTAGACGTGACGGGCGGATTCTTCGAGCAGGGCGCGCTGCGTCAGCGCCATGCGTTCGCCGTCGGTTCCCTGCTTCTTCCAACGCGCCTCCGGGTGGCGGCCGACGACGCCGACCCCCGAGCACGGCGCGTCGAGGAGCACGCGGTCGAACTGCCGCGCCGGCTCGAGGATCTCCGTCGTCGCGTCGCCGGCGACGATCGAGGCGGCGATCCCGGCCTCTCCCAATCGCCGCCCGAGCGTCGCCGCCTTTCGCTCGTCGCGCTCGATGCAGCAGATCGAGCCTTGCCCTTCGAGGCGCGCGCCGATTTGGAGCGCCTTGTTCCCGCGGCCGCTGCAGACGTCGAGAATTGCTTCGCCCGGCTGCGGCCCGAGCACGTCGACCGGCATCGCCGAGCTCTCGGATTGCGGCCACCACGCGCCGTCGCCGCCGCCGGCGCGCGCGAGCGTCCCCCGTTCGACGAGCAGCGACTCGGCGACGATCGGCGAGGGTGACGTCTCGATGCCGAGCAGCGCCAGCCGCGCGATTACGTCGCTCGGCGTGGTCTTGAGGCGGTTGACCACCAGCGCCGCGCGCTGCGGCTCGTCCACCGCGGCGCAAATCGCTTCGACCTCGTCGCCGAAGACGCCGCGCCACTGCCGCACGAGCCAGGTCGGCAGCGAGTAGCGGACTGCGAGGTAATCGTCGTCGTTCTCGAACGCCGCGCGCTGCGGCTCCGCCTTACCGGCCCGCAACATCGAACGGAGCACCGCGTTGACGAGATTGGCGAGCCCCTTATGCCCCCATCGCTTCGCCAGGTTGACGAACTCGAAGAGCGTGGCGTGCTCGTCAGCGCGCGTGTAGAGCAGCTCGTACGCAGCCAGCCGCAGAATCTCGTGGATGGCCGGCGGCAGCGCCTTCTGCTCGGAGAGAAACGGCGCGAGATGCCAGTCGAGCGCGCGGCGCATCTTGATCGCACCGTAGGCCAACTCCGCGGCGAAGGCGCGGTCGCGGTCGCTCAACTGAGACTTGCGTGCGCGATAATCGAACGCCGCCTGGGCAGCGCGCTCGGGGCTCCCGGCGTCCGGCGACGGAAAGACGTCGCGCACGACGCTGAGCGCGAGCGCGCGCGCGCTTTCCTTCGACAGGCTCAGGATGACACCAGGGGGCTCAGGATGACACCGGGGGGCTCAGGATGACGCCATTATCGGCTGCGCTCGTATTCCGCGAAGGTCATCTTGCCGCGGTTGGGAGCGATCACTTCGTCGATCGCCAGCGTTCCGTCGGGTGCGACGTGCGCGCTGAGAATCTTGAGGTTCTCTCCGCCGACGATCGCGCGCGCGGCCGGCTGGGGCGAAAAGGCGCGCACGCGCGCGACGACGCGCTCCGCGGGCCAACGCAGATCGACGAAAAGATCGTCTTTCGCGATCGGGCGCGTCACCGACGCCTCGCCGATCTGCGGAGCACGCGGTATCGCGCCCACAGCCGCGAATTCGAGCGCCTCTCCAAGCAGCTCCGCGCCGATCTCTGCGAGGCGGTCGTGGAGCGCGCCGTAATTCTCGCCGGGCTCGATCGCCACGCGGCGCTGCAGCACGACATCGCCGGTGTCGAGCCCGGCATCCATCAGCATGATCGAGACGCCGGTCTCCGTCTCGCCGGCCGCGATCGCGCTCTGGATCGGCGACGCACCGCGATACTTCGGAAGCAGCGAAGGGTGCACGTTGAGCGCGCCGAGCCGCGGCAGATCGAGCAGCTCTTGCGGAAGGATGCGCCCGTACGATGCGAGCGCGAACAGATCGAAGCGCTCGTCGGCGATCTCGCCGGCGAACGCGCGGAGGCGCTCCGGTTCGTAGACGCGCAGACCGAGTTCGAGCGCGGCGGCCTTCACCGGGCTCGGCGCGAGGCGCTGTCCCCGGCCGGCCGGGCGATCCGGTCGCGTGACGACCCCGGCGAGCTGCGTGCGCGCCGCGACGACGCGCAGGCTCGGCACCGCAAACGAACTGGTGCCGAGGAAGAGAGACCTCACGCGTCCGCCGTTTCCTTCTCCTCTTCTTCGCTCTCGGCGGAACGCAGGTTCGTCGCCCGGTCTATATAGAGCTTGCCATCGAGATGGTCGATTTCGTGCTGGAGGCATTGCGCGAGCAGCCCCTCGCCCTCGATGCGAATCTTCTGGCCCTCGCGGTCGAGCCCGGTGACGACGGCGCGCTTGTAGCGAACGATCTCGCCGATCATCGCGGGGACGGAGAGGCACCCCTCGCGGAGCTCCACCTCCTCCTCGAGCGACTCGATCTTCGGATTGATGACGACCGTCGGCTCGTGCTCGTCGTCGTGGACGTCCATGACGAAGAGGCGCTTCGAGACGTTCACCTGCGGCGCGGCGAGGCCGACGCCCGGCGCGGCATACATCGTCTCGAACATGTCGTCTATGAGCTGCTGGAAGAGCGGATCGCGTATCTCTTTCGGGTCGACCTTCTTCGCCGTCTTTCGCAGCGTCGGGTGACCGTCGGTCAGGATCTCTCGGACGTAAGGCATCGCGGGCGGCTATTCGCCGCCCGCCCGCGCTAGCTCTTGGTCTGGAAGGAGCTGACCAGGGTGTGCGGGGTGCAGCCCGTCCCAAGAATGTTCCAGAAGAGGCTCACCGCCTGATCCGGGCCGATGATGTAGCTCGAACCGTACGGACCCGCGAGTGCCGACGCGTAGTAGGTCGGGTTTGCGTAACTCGGCGTCGCGAACGGCGTGGGAATCTGCGACGGGTTTACCGGCGAGAAGAGGCCCGTGTACGTCGAAGAGCCGTTCGACTGCGAGAGGAAGAAATCGTAACTGTTGCTCGGGGGCAACGCGCCCTTGGTCGCCACGTAGATGTTCGCCAACCCAGGCGGCGCCTTGCGCGTGCCCGGGATCGGATAGACGACCTCGAGCTGGTTCGGCGGGCCCGAACAATTCGTGCCCGTGCCGGGCGGTGCGCTCGGAGTGCTGTTGTAGCCGTTGCAGGCCGCGAGCACGCCGGCCCCGGTCAATAGAACGAAGAGAACGCCAATGGACTTCTGCATCCACGAAACATAGGCTACGGCCCGGCCGAGACCTGCTGGGCCCAATGTGAATCCCCTTAAAGAATGTACCCTGAGAGGTCGGCGTTCGCCACGACGTCGGCGAGCCGGCCGCGCACGTAGGCGCCGTCTATGACCACGGTCCCGGTCGTGTCGGGCGCGTCGAAGCTCACGTCTTCGAGGACGCGCTCGAGCACCGTGTGCAGGCGGCGAGCGCCAATGTTCTCGGTCTGTTCGTTCACCGTCATCGCGAAAGCAGCAAGCTGCTCGATTGCGTCCTCTCGGAACTCGAGCGTCACGCCGTCGGTCGCGAGCAGCGCCTTGTACTGCTCGACGAGCGCGTTCTTCGGCTGGGTCAGAATCGTCTTGAAATCCTCGGCGGTCAGCGAGTCGAGCTCGACCCGGATCGGCAGGCGCCCCTGCAGCTCGGGAATCAGATCCGACGGCTTGCTGATGTGAAAGGCGCCGGCGGCGATGAAGAGGATGTGATCGGTCTTGATCGGCCCGTGCTTCGTGTTGACGGTCGAGCCCTCGACGATCGGGAGGATGTCGCGCTGCACGCCTTCGCGTGAGACGTCGGGTCCGCCGCGCTGGTTCGAGCCGGCCACCTTGTCAATCTCATCGATGAAGATGATGCCGTCCTCGCCGGCACGGCGCAGCGCCTCGCGCTTCACGGCGTCCATGTCGATGAGCTTCTGCGCCTCCTCCTGTTCGAAGATGCGCAGGGCCTCGGCGACGGTGACCCGCTTCTTCGTGCGCCGCTTCGGCAGAATGCCGCCGAGCATCTCGCCGATGTCGCCGCTCTGATCGATGCCTCCGCCGATAACGCCGATCGGCAGGTTTTGCGCCTCCTCGACTTCGATCTCGATCAGACGCACGTCGTAAAAGCCGCGTTCGATCTCCGCGCGGGTCTGTTCGCGAACGCGGTGGGCGTCGGCGGAAACGGAGGCCGGCGGACCGGGCGGATGCTGCTGCGAGAAGCCGCTGCCGAAGATCGAGCCGAGCGCGGCGCCGAGTGCGCCGCTCTGTCCCTGGGCGGAGGGCGGACGCGTCTCCGGATGGAGCGCGTCGATAACGCGTTCGACGGCGTGGCGCGCGGCGAGGTCGTGCACCTCTTCGCGGCGTTCGTCGGTCACGGTGCGAATCGACGCGTCGACGAGATCGCGGACCATGGATTCAACGTCGCGGCCCACGTAGCCGACCTCGGTGTACTTCGTCGCCTCGACCTTTACGAACGGCGCGCCGACGAGCGCCGCAAGGCGGCGCGCGATCTCGGTCTTGCCGACGCCGGTGGGACCGATCATCAAGATGTTCTTCGGCGTGATCTCGTCGCGCAGGTCCTCACGCGCTCGAGCGCGCCTGTAACGGTTGCGCAGCGCGATCGCGACCGCGCGCTTCGCCTTGGCCTGCCCGACGATGTACTTGTCGAGCTCCTCGACGATTTGGCGCGGCGTCAGGCGGGCGGGGTCGAGCGTCGTCGTCAAGACCGTCACGGCAGGCTCTCCACCGTGATGTCGTCGTTCGTGTAGATGCAGATCTCCGCCGCGATCTCCAAACCTTTGCGAGCGATCTCGGCGGCGCCGAGCTGCGTGTTGCGCACCAGCGCGGCGGCGGCGGCCTGCGCGTAGGGCCCGCCGCTGCCGATCGCGACGATTCCCTGGTCGGGCTCGATCACGTCGCCGGTGCCGGAGAGCAGAAAGAGGTGGTCGGCGTTCCCGACGATCATCAGCGCTTCGAGACGCCGCAGCACGCGATCTTGGCGCCAATCCTTCGCCAGCTCGACGGCGGCGCGCGTCAGGTCCTTGAACTCACCGAACTTGCTCTCGAACTTCTCGACGAGCGTGATGCCGTCGGCCGCCGAGCCGGCAAAGCCGGCCAGCACCTTGCCGCCCGCGATCCTCCGCACTTTACGCGCGCCGTGCTTGACGATCGTCTTATCGAGCGTCACCTGACCATCGCCCGCGATCGCAAGCGTGCCGTCGCGGCGCACGGCCAATATCGTCGTTGACCTCATGCTAGCCATCTTACCCCGAGGGCGCAAAGAGAGTTTCAACGGCCATCGAGCCGATTGCCGCGAGCGCCCGTTCGGCCATCAAGAGGCGGCGCTCGCGTTTCCCTTTCCCTTCCATCGGCGGGAACGGCGCCCACGTGACGTTCGAGGGTTGGAAGTCCGGCGTCTCCCGGTTCTGCAGGTGCGCCACCACCGCGCCGAAGGCGCTCTCCCGCGGGAAATCCACCGGCGGCAATCCGAGCATCTCGCGCGCCGCGTGGATTCCCGTCATCGCGCCGCACGCGGCGGCCTCGACGTATCCTTCTGCGCCCGTGATCTGGCCCGCGAAATAGATGCCCTGGCCGGCGCGAAGCCGCAACCGGGAGTCGAGCAGCCGCGGTGAGTCGATGAACGTGTTGCGGTGCATCACGCCGAGGCGCAGCCACTCCGCGTTCCCAAACCCTGGAAGTCTCCCGAAGGCCTCGCGTTGCGCGGGCCACGCGAGCCGCGTCTGAAATCCGACGAGATTGTAGGCCGTGCCCTCACGGTTCTCTTTGCGCAGCTGCACGACCGCGTACGGCATCTCGCCGGTGCGCGGGTCGCGCAAGCCCACGGGCTTGAGCGGCCCGAAGCGCAGCACGTCGTCGCCGCGATCCGCCATCTCCTCGATCGGCAGGCACCCTTCAAAGTACCGCGTCTCCTCGAATTCCTTTTTGGGATGACGATCGAGCGTCCGAAGATCGGCGAGCAGCCGCGCGTAGGCCGCCGCGTCGAGCGGCACGTTGAGATAATCGTCTCCATCCCCCTTGTCATACCGCGACTTCCGGTACATCCGCGACTCGTCGAGCGAGTCGGCGGCGACGATCGGCGAGGCCGCGTCGAAGTAGTGGAGCCGGCCCGGGCCGATCAGCGCGTCGAGGCTCTGTAAGAACTCGTCCGGCGGCAGCGGGCCGCAGGCGACGATGACTGGGCGATCGATCGGGACGGCGCGCACCTCTTCGCGCTTGACTCGGATCCGCGGCTCTTCGGATATCCGGGCCTCGACGAGCGCGGAGAAGGCCGCGCGATCGACGGCGAGCGCGCCGCCCGCGGGAACCGCGGTCGCGCGAGCGGCCGAAATAATCAGCGAGCCGATCCGCGCGAGCTCCTCTTTGAGCAAGCCGACGGCATTCTCGAGCGCGGCGCCGCGCAGCGAATTGCTGCAGACGAGCTCCGCGAGCGCTCCGGTGACGTGCGCCGGGCCGCTGCGCTCCGGGCGCATCTCGTAAAGCTCGACGTCGACGCCGCACCGGGCGGCTTGCCAGGCCGCCTCACATCCGGCGAGGCCGCCGCCGATGACGGTGAGGTGCGTTACGATGGCGCTACGGGCGCGAGCGCTGCGACGTCGTGCGCGCGGTCGGCCGCGCACTCGAGATGCTGGTTTCCGCCGCGGCGGACCTTCGAGACGACGTGCGATCCGCAGACGGGGCAACGCTCGGGAATGACGGCGTCCCAGGAGATGAAGTCGCACTTCGGATACGTGCCGCAGCCGTAAAAGACGCGCCCCTTCTTCGAGCGGCGCTCGACGATGGGTCCGCCGCATTTGGGGCAGAGCGCGCCGGTCTCCTTGACGATCGGTTTGGTCGTCTTGCACTCGGGGTAGCCCGAGCACGAGATGAACTTGCCGAAGCGCCCGTTCTTGATCACCATCGGACGCCCGCACGTCGGACAGATCTCGTCGGTCGGTTCGTCGCGGATCTCGAGACGCGGAAGCTTCGCCTCGGCAGCCTCCAGCTCGGTCGCGAACGGCGAGTAGAAACGCCGGAGCAGTCCGACCCAGTTCTCGTGCCCCTCGGCGACCTTATCCAAGTCGCCTTCCATCTGGGCGGTGAAGTCGAGGTTGAGGATCTTCGGGAAGTGTTCGACGAGCAGATCGTTGACCGCCGCTCCGATGAAGGTCGGCATGAAGCGGCGCTCTTGCTGCGTCACGTAGCCGCGCGCCTGAATCGTCTCGACGATGGTCGAGTACGTCGACGGCCGCCCGATGCCGTTATCCTCGAGCGCTTTGACGAGCGCAGCCTCGGTATAGCGCGGCGGGGGCTCGGTGAAGTGCTGCTTCGGCTCGATCTTGCGACAATCGAGTCTCTCGCCGTCGCTCAATTCCGGCAGGCGCACGCGCCCCTTTGCGTTGCTCTCTTCTTCTTTCCCCTCGTCGTAGACGCGCGTGAAGCCGGGGAAGCGCATGATCGTGCCCGTCGCTCGGAAGCCGTACTCGCCGGCCGAGACGTCCACGATCGTCTGATCCAGCAACGCCTGCGCCATCTGCGAGGCGACGAAACGCTCCCAGATCATCGTATAGAGCCGAAGCTCCTCGCGCTTGAGGACGCCGGCTACCCGATCCGGCGTGCGCAGCACCGACGTCGGCCGGATCGCTTCGTGCGCGTCCTGGGCGCCCTCGCGAACCCGGTGACGCTGTCCGCCGTGGAACTCTTGCCCGTACGCCTCGAGGATGTACTCGCGCGCCGAATCGCGCGCTTGATCGCTGATCCGCGTCGAGTCGGTGCGCATATAGGTGATGAGGCCGACGGTACCCTCGCTGCCGCCGAGGTCGATGCCTTCGTAGAGCGCCTGCGCGACCTGCATCACGCGGCGGACGCGCATCTTGAGCCGGCGCGAGGCCTCTTGCTGCATCGTGGAGGTCGTGAACGGGGCGGGCGGGTTGCGCCGCAGCTCCCGCCGCTTGATCGATGCGATGCGGTACTCGGCGCCGTCCAGCGCCGCGAGAATCTCCTTCGTCCGCGCTTCATTCGGAATCTCGATCTTCTCGCCGCGATGCGAGACGAGATCGGCCGAGAACCCCGGCGCTTCCGCCTCGGCTCCGGCGTTCGCCAGCAGCGCCGTGATGCTCCAGTACTCCCTGGGAACGAAGGCCTCGATCTCGCGCTCGCGGTCGACGATGAGCTTAACGGCGACCGACTGCACGCGTCCCGCCGAGAGGCCGCTGCGCACCTTCGACCAGAGGAGCGGCGAGATCTTATAGCCGACGAGGCGATCGAGAATTCTGCGCGCCTGCTGCGCGTTGACCCGGTCCATATCGATGACGTGCGGGTGGCGCAGCGCCGCGAGCGCGGCGTCTTTCGTGATCTCGTGCAGCTCGATCCGGTGCGGATTGGGAAGCTTCAGAAGCTCGGCCAGGTGCCAAGCGATCGCCTCGCCTTCGCGGTCGGGATCGGTCGCAAGATAGACGTCCGTCGCGCTTTTGACCGCGCTGCGGAGCTCTTTGATGATGTCGCCTTTGCCTTTGATCGTAAGGTATTTCGGCATGAAATCGTGCTCGACGTCGACGCCGAGCGTGCTCTTGGGAAGGTCGCGGACGTGCCCCACCGATGCCTTCACGGTATACCGCGCCGGCAAGAACTTCTTGATCGTCCGCGCCTTGGTCGGCGACTCCACGATGATCAGGGGCTTTTTCACGGGGCCTAGTATACCGCCGGGGTCAAGGCCCCGCCAAATTCTCGGTTCGGCGCGCCGCGCGCGTGCGCGCGTAATTTGCATCGTGGGATGAAATACTTTATGATGCGCTCAAAAGCGCCACGAGCGCTGTCCACTAACGCTTATCGTCCCCGGGGACGAGGAGGAATGAATGGACTCCAACCTGATGAACGGCGGCCCTCCGAAGCCGGAAGAGAAGCCGCGCCGGAAGGCCCGACGACGTAAAGTCGTCGCCGCCGTCGCCATTAAGAAGGCCGTGACGGCCCGCAAGAAGCGCAAGGCCGTACGCAAGGCCGTACGCAAAGTGCGCAGAGTGACGCGCAAGGTTGCGCGCAAGGTCCGTAAGGCCGTGCGTAAAGGCGCGCGCAAGGCGCGCAAGGCCGTACGTAAAGGCGCGCGCAAGGCGCGCAAGACCGCTCGCCGGAAGACGGCCGTGAGAAAGGCCGGCGTCCGCAAGGCGGTACGCAAGAGACGGAAGGCCGCGCGCAAGAAGTAGTTCTGCGATCGGTTTGGGAGAGGGGCGCTCGCTACAGCGGGCGCCCCTTCACTTTATGTCAGCTCGGGGGCGCGGCCGCCGTGCTCCTCGACCCAATGGCATGCCGCGACGTGTCCCGGCGCGTACTCGCGCAGCGCCGGCTCCTCGACGGAGCAACGCTCGAACGCAACCGGACAGCGAGTATGGAAGCGGCAACCGGCCGGCGGATTCACCGGCGAAGGTATATCGCCGGTCAGCACGACCCGCTTGCGCCGTTGCTCGACGGCCGGGTCCGGAATGGGAATCGCCGAGAGCAGCGCCTGCGTGTAGGGGTGGAGCGGATTCTCGTAGAGGTCGTTGCGGCCGGCAGTTTCGACGATCTTGCCGACGTACATCACGGCGACGCGCGTCGAGATGTGGCGAACGACCGAAAGATCGTGAGCTATGAAGAGATAGGTCAGCTTGAACTTCGCCTGCAGGTCCTCGAGCAGGTTGATGACTTGCGCCTGAATCGAGACGTCGAGCGCCGAGACCGGCTCGTCGCAGACGATGAACTTCGGGTCGACGGCGAGGGCCCGGGCGACGCCGATGCGCTGGCGCTGTCCGCCGGAGAACTCGTGCGGATACCGGTTCGCGTGGTAGGGCTGCAAGCCGACGAGCTGGAGCAGCTCCCGTACCCGAGCGTCGGCGTCCTTTCCGCTCGCTATTGCGTGGATTCGCAGCGGCTCGGCGACGATCTCGCCGACCGTCATGCGGGGGTTGAGCGAAGCGAACGGATCCTGAAAGATGATCTGGATCGAGCGGCGCAGCCGTCGAATCTCGGTGCGGCCCATCGCGAGCACGTTGCGGCCTTCGAAGATTATCTCGCCCTTCGTCGCGACGAGCAGGCGCAACAGCAGCCGCCCGATCGTCGTCTTTCCGGAGCCCGATTCACCGACGAGCCCGAGCGTCTCGCCCTCTTCGATCGTGAAGCTGACGCCGTCGACGGCCCGCACGTCGGCGACGTGGCGCGACATCAGGCCTGCATGGATAGGGAAGTACTTGACGAGATCCTTGACGTCGACGAGCGCGCCGCCGTTCACGCGCCGCCTCCGGTTGGAAGGACGATCGGTAAGCTCTGCGCGGCAGCCGGACGCTGATCGCGCGCGCGCTCGTCGTAGAGATAGCAGCGCGCGACGTGCCCCGCTCCGAAGTCGTAGAGCGGAACCGGCTGCTCGCAGATCGGCATCCGGTAACCGCAGCGCGGTGCGAACGCGCAGCCGGGGGGCAGGCGCAACAGGTTGGGCGGCTGGCCCGGAATCGGCTCGAGCCGGCGGTGCTCGCTCGCGTCGAGCCGCGGCAACGATGCGAGCAGCCCCTGCGTGTAGGGCATGCGCGGTGCGGCGAAGATCTGCTCGGCCGTCCCGTACTCGACCATGTTGCCGCCGTACATCACGAGGACGTTCCGGCAAAACTCGGCGACGACGCCGAGGTCGTGCGTGATCAGAATGATCGCCGCGCCCGTCTCGCGCTGCAGATCGTTCATCAACTCGAGAACCTGGGCTTGGATCGTCACGTCGAGCGCCGTCGTGGGCTCGTCGGCGATCAAAAGCTGCGGATTGCACGAGAGCGCCATCGCGATCATCACGCGCTGGCGCATGCCGCCCGAGAATTGGTGCGGGTAGTCGCCGAGACGCTTCTCGGGGAGCGGAATCCGCACTCTCTTCAGCATCTCGACCGCGCGGTCTCTGGCCTCTTTCGGACCAGCGCCGAGGTGGAGCCGAACCGCCTCGGAGATCTGCTCGCCGATCGTGAGCACCGGATTGAGCGACGTCATCGGATCTTGGAAGATCATCGCGATCTTGTAGCCGCGAATCCTTCGCATCTCGGCCTCGCTCTTGCCGGGAAGATTCTCTCCGTTGAAGGCGATCTTGTCGGCCGTTACCGTCGCGCTGCGGGCCAACAGCCGCATGATCGAGAGCGCGGTGACCGACTTGCCGGAGCCAGACTCGCCGACGATGCCGAGCGTCTCGCCGGCGTCGAGCGCAAACGAGAGGCCGTTCACCGCCGTGACCGGCCCGTCTTCGGTGCGGAACGTCGTCCGGAGATTGTTAACCTCGAGAAGCCGCACTCGCGACTCCTAGATACCCGTGAGCGAGAGCACGAACGCGGCGATGACGAAGGTGACGGCGGCGACGCCGGTCCAGCGCTTGAGTTGCTCTTCGGCGCCGAGCCGCCCGCGATAGGCCGACTCGACGCGGCCGCCGATCGAACCGGTGAGCCCCTCTTGCTTCGTCGTTTGAACCGCGAGAAGCGCGATCAGCGAGATCGCTGCGATGACGAAGATGCCGGCGATCGTGTGCGTCAGCCACGGCATATGCGTGGCGAACCACGTCGTCGGCACGACTTGCGGCGGCACGGGCGGAGCGGCGAGCGGCGACGCCGACGGCAGAACCTTGGCGGCGGGCGTCGCGACGAATAAGAGCGCGTTCATGGCGGCATCCTCTTACGACCGCCGGGCCGGTCCGGCCTGCCCGGAGCGGATTATGAGGAGGCGCTGCGAAGAGGGCTGCGTGGCCGATTCGCAGAGGCCCGCCGAGCCGCGCAACGTGATCGTACCGATCAAGAATAGGCGCGTGTGGCGCGACCTAGCCCGCATCCTCTCGACGATCTTCAACCCGTTTCTGACCGCGCTCGCGCTCTTCATCATGCTGGCCGAGATCGGCGCGAAGAGCGAGGCGGAATTCTGGCGCCTGCTCCTCGTCTCGACGTTCTTCGTCTCGATCGGGCCGATGCTCTACGTCTTCTGGCTCTACGCGACCGACCGAATCTCCGACCTCGACATGTCCGACCGGTGCCAGCGCGAGATGGTCTTCTCGGCGTTCGTCATCTTCGACGCATGCGGAGCAGCGGCGCTCTGGATCATTCACGCGCCCCGGTTGATGATCGCGGCGATGCTCGGCTATCTCGTCTCGACGCTCGTCGTGCAGTACATTACGCGCTACTGGAAGATCAGCACGCACGCGATCGGCATCACCGCGCCGCTCACCGCGCTTACGCTTCTCTACGGCCGCCAGCCGCTGCCGTTCATGATTCTGATCCCGATGGTCTGCTGGGCGCGCGTCTACCTCAAGGCGCACACGGTCATGCAAGTGCTCGCCGGGGTCGCGCTCGCATGCATCACGACCGCCTTCTTCTTCTCACTCTTCCACGTCGGCATGCTCTCGGCTCACTAGGGAAGGTCTTGATTTAGTCCCATGATGCGCGCGACGTTCGAGCGAAACGTCGCGTCGTCGCCGCTCGTGACGTACGTCGTCGCTCCGTCGCCGCGCGCGCGATCGCCAAAGATTTCGGCGGCGCGCTCCGCCTGGACGATCGCCGGATCGACGAACGCCACGCTCTCGCCGAGGACGGCGCGAAAGTGCGCGTCGAGCACCGGATAGTGCGTGCAGCCGAAGACGAGCGCGTCGAGATCGAGCGGCAGGTGCGCGCAGACCTCGGCGACCGCCGCGCGCGGCTCCTCCCCCTCCGTCGCGCCCGCCTCCACGAGCGGCACGAGCGCGGGAGCGGGAACTTCGACGACGTCGATGCCGGCGATGCGGGCGCGCAGCGTGCGTCCGTACGATCCGGCGCCGACCGTCGCCGCGGTCGCAATGACTCCGACGCGCTTAAAGCCGCCGCGCTCGACGGCGATCGCGGCCGAGTGGATCAGGTCTATCACGGGGGCGCGCGAACTGGGCCAGCCGTAGCGCTCGGCGATCGCGCACGACGTGTTGCACGCCATCACGATCGCCTCGACGCCGTACTCGTCGAACCAGGCGAGGTTCGCGCGGAGCAGTCGCAGGAGCTCGTCGTGCGTGCGATCGCCGTACGGCACATTCGCTTGATCGGCAAAGAAGACGATATCGACCGACGGCAGACGCTCGCGCACCCTCGCCAGCACGGTCAGCCCGCCGAGGCCCGAATCGCAGAGACCGAGCACTATTGCGGCGGCTGGTTCGGAACCGGGTAGGCCTGCGTGTATTGCCCGATGCCATCGGCCATCTCTTGCGCGATCTTCTGCCGCCACGCGGGTGACGTAAGCAGCGCGAAATCGGACGGATTCGAGAGGAAGGCCGTCTCGACGAGCACCGCCGGCATCAGCGTGTGGAGCGTGACGTAGAGATGGCTCTTGATGATGCCGTCGTCCTTGGTTCCGTCGGCGGCGAGCTGCTTCTCCATGTATTGGGCGAACGCGACGTCTTCGGGTTTCGAGTAGTACGTCGTCGTTCCGTACGGACCGGAATTGATGAACGCGTTGACGTGGATGCTCATGAAGAGGCGCGCGCCGTTCTTGTTCGCCACGTCCACCCGGGCTTGCAGTTCCTCGTGGGCCTCGTCGTTCGGCTGGTAGACGTCGACGTCGGTCTCGCGCGTCATCTTCACCTGCCAGCCGCGCGCGACGAGCAGGTCGCGCAGGCGCTTTGCCACGTCGAGCGTGATATCCGCCTCTCGAACTCCGTTGCGCATCGAGCCCGGATCGCTGCCGCCGTGGCCCGGATCGATGACGATCAGGCGCGGATTGGCCGGGACGTAGGTGCCGCGAGGTCCGAACTTCCAGCCGCCCGCGGCGGTGGAATTCCAGTAATCGCCGGACTCGCCGGGAGGCGCCGGCGTGACGGCCGCCGCCGTCTGCGCGCCGGATGCGAGCACGCCGCCGAAACTTCCGGTTCCGGAGCGCGCCGCGTCCGCTACGTCTTGCGACCCGACGCCGATCTGCAAGCCGTTCGCAGCGGGCGCCAACGTGAGGGACTTCTGGCCGTCGAGCGAGAGAGCGACGCGCACGGTCTGGGGATCGATCTGGCGCACGCGCACGGAGAGCACCGGGCCGACCGCGCTTTGATCGATCGGCGCTCCTTGCAGTTGCGCGTTCTGAATGTCGATCCAGAAGCGATTGTCGGGCGCGCGCAGGCGATGCCATTCGTAGGCTGCGTTGCCGTTGACCGCGATCGTCACCGTCGCGCCGTCGGCGGCGGGAGCGATCGTGACGCCGGTAACGGCCGCCGCCCCGGCGGAGGACTCGGGCGAGGGCGCCTGCTGCTGTTGCTCCTGCGCGACCGCCGGGTTCGCGGCGGCGTTCGGGTTCGCGGCGGCGTTCGAGTTGGCGGCCGCGCCGAACGCGAGCGTGACGTCGCGATCGTCGAGATTGCGCGGCGGTGCGACGACCGCGCCCGCAACGAGCGCCACGGTCACCGTCGTCGTCGGGTTGCGAACCGTTCCCGAGGTTGCAATCTCGATCGTGCGAACGCCGCCCATGTTGATCTGACGAAGGCCGGTCAGCGTCGTTCCGACGCCGTCGAACGCGTACGTAATCGAGGAAGGACTCTGTTGGACGATGCGGGGGCGCAGCGGCGCCCCGCCGTGCGCGAAGAGCGTGATGTGACCGCTGTCCTGGCGCACGTCGAGGCTCGCGAGTTGCGGCTGAAGCACCCAGGCGCGACCGTCCTGGCGGAGCGCGAGATCGAGGGCGCGCAGCACCTCATTAAACGGAAGGAAGGCTTCATCGCCTCGCTGGTAGGGGGCAAAGCTCGCCTGCAGCGCGATCTGGCCGACGTCGTAGCGGCCGTCGCCGAGGGCGAAGGTCACGACGACCGGCACGGCCGTGGTGAGGAGCACGTAGCGCTCGCCGGGCTTCCACGTCAGGAGCGCGCCGGTGTCGTGGAGGAGCGTTTGGAAGCCGGGGTCGTTGACGCCGATGGCGATCGCTCCGGACGTTGATGCAACGTGCGTAAAGAGAATCGCCTGACCTTGGTACGTCGCCCGCAGCGGCGCGTCGGCCGATGCCGGAGCCGCCGACGCGAGGGCGACGAGCACCGCCGCGGCGGCGCTACCAGTCCGAGCGATGAAGCGGTTGATCGAGTTCAAGATGTCCTCCCGGCAGCGTCTCGAGGCGCGCGCCGTCCACGGTCACCTGCACCGCGTCGATTCCGGGAATGCCCGTGAGCGTGTAGACGAGCCCTTTGAACTCGCCGTTCTCGCCGAACGATCCACCGGCTTGGCTCTCGACGTCTTTCGAAAGATCGACGGTCGCCGTCGATCCGTCAACGGCGACGCCGAGCACGCGGGTGCCCGGCGGGAAGCGAATAGCTTCAATCTCGTTCGGCGGCCCCGCAACGGCTTGAACCGCGGCGTAGAGCACCGTGTTGTGCAGATGCTCGGTCGCGCTCTCGTCAGCCTGCGGCGGGCGCAGGGAGACTCTCACGTCGCCCAACGCCTTGCCGTCGAGTTTGGTGTAGTAAATCGCAATGGTCTCGCCGTTGCGCGCCGCTCGATGCGTAAGAGTCAGCCAGGCGATGGCTGCAGCGATTGCCAGCAGCACGACGAGAATGGGAAGGCGCGTCGATCTCACGTCGGAATTGTTGCTTCGCGGAGGTCGCCCGAAACACCCCCGTCGAACCGGCCGCGCATGAGCGCCCGTCTGCGATGAAGTGGCTGGACGCGACCGTCTCCAACGAGTGCGACGCGTTGGAGCGCGCGCGACTCCGCTTCGTCGAGAAGCCGACCGAGAAGCGCCTGCACGAGATGCGCACCACGGGACGCCGCTTTCGTTCGCTCCTCGAGGACGTCGCCGACCTCGCCCCGCTCGATCGTCTTCTGCGCCGCGTCAAGCGAGCCGCCGCCGCCACCGACGCGGCGCGCGACGCCGCGATCCTTCTGCGTCTCCTGGAAAGCAGCGTGGATCCCGGCGAGGTCGGGCGGGCGAAGCCGCTCCTGCGAGAGTTGCGCAAGCGCGAGCGCGTCGCGACCTCGCGGGCCCGCAAGCATCTGCAGCGCGTCCGCTTCTCGCCGTAGCCTGCATGAAACCGCAACGCGTCGATCTGCGCGGCGTGACGGCCGTCGAAGAGGTCGTCGAGCGCGTCTTGGAGACGCGCTTGCGCGAAGCGCGCGCCTTGGCGCCGGCGCTCGAACGCCGCGACACGCAGAGCCTCCACGATTTCCGCATCGCATGCAAGCGTCTGCGCTACGCACTCGAGCGCTTCGAATCGCTCGAACCTTCGCTCGAAGAGGCGGCGCAACGGCTCGCGTCGCTGCAAGACGCGCTTGGCGAAGCGCACGATCGCGACGTCCTGCTCGCAATTCTTCCGCCGACGATGCCGGAAACCGCGCGGCGCTTGCGCGCCGAACGCGCCGCGCGAGTCGAAGGCGCCGCCGCGCTTTGGGATGACGTGGAGCGCCTCGTCGAGGGCGACGACTCTCATCCCGTTTGAATGAAGCTCTAATCGGCGTCGCGAGAGCGCGCGCCGGCGGGGTGGTAAGTAAGAAACATGATGAACTTACGAAACCTCCTGCTCGCGTGTGCGCTCGGCACGGGCGCGCTCGCGACCGCCGCACCCGCCGCCGCACAGGTCTACGGGGGCGTTTACGTTCAGGTCGGTCCGCCGGCTCCGGTTTACGAAGCTGTCCCGGTCTCGCCGGGCTACGGTTACTACTGGCAACCCGGATACTGGTCGTGGACGGGATATCGCTACGCATGGGTTCGCGGGCGATACGCGTACCGGCCGTACTACGGTGCGGTGTGGCACACCGGATACTGGGGTCACGGACGCTATGGTTGGAACTGGCACCCCGGTCATTGGGGGCGCCCCTACTAAGCGTCCTTCGACACGAGCCCCTGCGCGAAGCGCAGGGGCTTCGGTCAGGATGACACGCGGCGTGTAGCGCGAACGGCGCGGGAATGCAGCTGCGGCGAACGTTGGGATTGCTCGACGTCGTTCTCTTCTTTGTCGTTGCGGGATCGAATCTCCAATGGGTAGCGACGGCGGCCGCAGCGGGACCGAGCTCGATACCGGTCTGGCTGATCGGCGGCGTCGCGATGTTCGCGCCGATCGCGATCGCCGTCGTCTTTCTCTCCGCCCACCATCCCGACGAGGGCGGGCTCTACGTCTGGACCAAACGCGCCTTCGGACCGTTTGCCGGATTCATCACCGGCTGGACCTACTGGGCGAGCAATCTGCCGTATTTTCCGGCGCTGCTCTACTTCGCGGCGGGCAACGCGCTCTTCATCGGAGGCACGAGCGGTAGCGCGCTCCAGGGCTCGCCGGCGTACTTCATCGCCGTCGCGTTAGCGGGTCTCGCGCTCGCGACGATTCTCAACATTTACGGCATGCAGGTCGGAAAGTGGCTCAATAATGCCGGCGCGATCTCACGATGGTGCGTGACGATTCTGCTCGTCGTGCTCGGCGGGCTCGCGTGGTGGCGGTTCGGGCCGGCGACGCAGATCACCGCGGCAACGATGCGCCCGGGAGTCCATCTCAAGGACGTAATCTTCTGGTCGGTGATCGCGTTTGCGTGGACCGGCCCGGAGGCGATGCCGTTCATGGGCGGCGAGATCAAGAATCCGAGGCGCACGATTCCCTTCGGGCTGGCGATGGCCGCACCCGCAATCGCGGTCATCTATATCGTCGGCACGATCAGCGTCTTGGCCGCGCTCTCTCCCCACGCCGTCAACCCTTCGTCGGGGGTGATGCAGGCCGTCGCGGCGACCGCGTCGCGTTTCGGTTGGAACGCCATCACGCCGATCGCGGCGCTTCTCGTGGCCCTGAGCTGCATCGGCAGCTGCGGCGCCTGGCTCGGCGCCGTCGCGCGCCTGCCGTTCGTTGCGGGAATCGATCACTATCTGCCGAGCGCCTTCGGACGGATGCATCCGCGTTTCGGCTCGCCGGTCGTCGCGCTGCTCACGCAGGCCGGGATCGCGGCCGTCTTCATCTTCCTCGGGCAGGGCGGCACGACGGTGCGCGGCGCGTACGACGTGCTCGTGAGTTCGACGGTCATCGCGACGCTCGTGCCGTTCCTCTTCCTGTTCGCGGCCGCGATCAAACTCCGCGGCGAAGCCCCGACACCCGAGATGGCGCCGATTCCGGGAGGAAAGTGGACCGTCTCGATCGCCGCGGCGATCGGGCTCTTTACGACGATCACCGCGATCGTCTTCGCCGGGTTTCCCGCCGACGACGACCCCAACAAGGTGCTCGCCGTCGTGAAGGTCATCGGACTCACCGCGTTGATGCTCTTCAGCGGTGTGGCGATCTATCTCGCCGGGCGGCGAAAGGCGCTCGCGCACTCTTCGGCATCTTGAGAAATGAAAGGCCCTTGCAATGAAACTCCGGCTCGTCGTCGGCCTCGCCCTCGCGCTAGTATTCTTCTCCGATCTTTCCACCGGCCACGCCGCGGCGAAAGGCACCAAGCACGCGCCGCACGCAGCATACGCGATCGTGATCGTCATGGAGAATCGGGATTACGATCTCGTCATCGGAAGCCCCAACGCGCCGTACATCAACGGCACGCTCGTCCCGGAAGCGGCGTTGATGACCAACAGCCACGCGATCACGCATCCCAGCGAGCCTAACTATCTCGCGCTCTTCTCGGGATCGACGCAGGGCGTCACCGACGATTCCTGTCCGCACACGTTTACGGCCGAGAATGCCGGCGCGGCCCTGATCGCCGCCGGAAAGACCTTCGACGGCTATTCGGAGTCCATGCCGTACGACGGTTACACGGGCTGCTCGTCGGGCGAGTACGCGCGCAAGCACAACCCATGGGTGAACTTCACGAACGTCCCGGCGACCTCGAACCTCGTTTACAACGGCTTTGCCAAGCCGCCGCCGACGCTCTCGTTCATCATCCCCAATCTCTGCGACGACATGCACGACTGCAGCACGCAGACCGGCGACACGTGGTTGAAGAACAACTTGCCGCCGATCCTAAAGTACGACGACAAGCACGACGGGCTCTTGATTCTAACGTGGGACGAGGCCGATCCCGATACGAACGGGACGAACCAGATACCGACCCTGCTCCTCGGGCCGATGATCAAGCCCGGCTCGTACGCTCAACGCATCGATCACTACGCGGTCCTGCGGACGATCGAGGCGATCGCCGGCATCTCGTGCACGGCTTCGGCCTGCGGCGCTCCCGAGGTTCGGAAGATCTGGCGCCACTAACCGTAGACTCGGCACCCGCCGAAGTAGGTGCCCACGACCTCGGTCGCCAGCACCTCCGCCGGCGTTGCGATCATCCAGTCGCGATCGAGCACGACGAAATCGGCATACTTCCCCGGCGCGATCGATCCGGCGACGCGCTCCTGAAGGTTCGCGCGAGCGGCCCAGATCGTCATCGAGGCGAGCGCCTCTCTGCGCGTCATCGCCCGCGCCGGATGCGAGATCGAGGCCGCGAACGTGCGCGGCGTGCTCGCCGATTCGACCGGCGCATCCGTTCCGTTCGCGACGAGCGCTCCCGCGTCGATGAGCGCGCGCCACGCGTACGCGCCGGCGATGCGCTCGTCGCCGAGCCGCTTCTTCGCCCACGCGAAATCGCTCGTCATATGCGTCGCCTGCACGGATGCGGCGACGCCCAACCGGGCGAAGCGCGGAATATCCTCCGGCGCGATCACTTGCGCGTGCTCGATCCGCGGGAGCGGGAGGTTTGAGGAGCGGCATCCCGCCAGCACGCTTTGGTAGGCGTCGAGGACCATGCGATTCGCGCGATCGCCGATCGCGTGCACGCAGGGCTGGAAACCGGCCGCAATCGCCGCCCGCGCGACCTCCTCGATCCGCTCGCGGGGCGTGAGAATCAGTCCGCGATTGCCGGGATCGTCGCTATACGGCGCGAGCAACGCGGCGCCGCGCGAGCCCAACGCTCCGTCGGCGTACATCTTGACCGCGCGCACCGAGAGCCGCCCGCCGTAGGCGCCGTCGACGACGCCGTCGCGCAGCCGGCGCTCCAGCAGTTGCGGTTCGTCGTCGAGCATCGCGTGGTTGCGCATCGAGTAGCCGCCCGCTTCGACGAGCGCGGCGTGCGCGGCGAGCACGGCGTCGTTGCAGCCGGGCTCCGCGACGCCGGTGATGCCCCAGCGGTTGCACTCGGCGATTGCCGCGCGCGTCGCGGCGACGAGCCGCTCGTGCGAGGGCGCGGGAACCTTCCGGTAGATCAGCGACTGCGCGGCGTCGACGAAAAGGCCCGTCGCCGCGCCGGTCCCGTCGCGCGCGATGCGCCCGCCCGCGGGATCGGGCGTCGTCGCGTCGATCCCCGCCAGCGCCATCGCCCGCGCGTTCGCTACGAGCGCGTGACCGTCTACCCGCGATAACGCGACCGGCCGATCGGGAATCGCCGCGCTGAGAGCGTCGTGCGTGGGGAATGCCGCCGTGGCCCAGAGATTCTGATCCCAGCCTCTGCCGAGAATCCACTCGCCCGAGTGACTCTCGGCGAACGCGCGAGCGCGCGCAACGACCTCGTCGTAGGATTGCGCGCCGTCGAGCGCCGCCGCGTCGAGCTTCAATCCGAGGTTCGTTAGGTGAAGGTGCGCGTCGATGAATCCCGGCAGCACCGTGCGCCCGGCTAGGTCGAGCGTCTGCGTCTGCGGCCCTCGCAGCGCCATCGCACCGTCCACCGAGCCAACGTGAACGAAGCGATCCCCGGCGACCGCGAAGGCGCGCGGCGACGCGCACGCGTCGTCGACGGAATGAATCGTCGCCCCGACGACGATGAGGTCGGCCGGTCCGTGCGTCAACTCGAAAATCTCCGCAAGCGACCATAGCACGGGCGCGCCGGAGAACTCAAGGAGCGCACAAAGTCAGTCTTGACTTTTCGGTTGGGGGACGGCGCCTAGAAGTGGCCCGACGGCTCTCCGGCGAACCCCCGCCAGCCGGAGGGGAAAAGATGAAACGTCATTGGCTTCTTTTAGCAGTGGTTTTTGCGGTGAGCGGCCAGTCGCCGGCGCCGTCGACGGCACCGGCGCACGCGCCGGCCCACGCACACCATCTCGTCTATCAGTTCGGCTATAACACGGCGGTCGCGAGCTCGGGCAACGGCACGGGAACGACGACGATCGACATCAGCCCGGCCAAGGACGGGGGCATCACGATCACCGGCACCGACGAGTGGTGGAACACCGTTCGTCCGCGCGCGTCGAACACGTGCGAGGTCTACTCCAGCGGTACCGTCGCGTGCACGGCAGCGCCGTACGCGCTCTCGCCGATTCAGTTGACGCTCTTTCCGCTGCTCGCGCGCGGCTTCTTCAAACAACTCAACTCGAGCGCGACGTCGAGCTGGAAGGCAAACTACGACGTGAAGGCCGCGATCATCCCGGGCGCGTCGGGCTTCGCGGGACAACTCTACACGTGGGCGTGCTCCTACGCGTTGAAGGGCCAAGGGCCCGTGAAAGGCGCCGCGCCGCTCGTTCTGATTCTGGCAGACGGAACGCTGACGCAACAGGGCGGGCGTTATCTCAAGGCGACCTCGAAGCAGCGGATCGTCTACGATCCGGTCGCGAAGATCCCCGCGATCGTGCGCGACGTCCGATCGCACATACCGCAGACCAGCGTCTACAACAACGACCTCGTCGAGGTGAAGCTCATCAAAGCGCGCTGAGTGTACCTGCCGCCGGCGTTCGAGGTCACCGACCGCGCGTGGATCGCCGAGCTCATCGCGCGCCACCCATTCGCGCTGCTGGTCACGGGAGAGGCGTATCCGCGCGCATCGCATCTCCCGATCGTCGCGCAAGCGAGTGACGACGGGCTGCGGCTCGTCGGCCACGTCGCCGCGGCGAATCCGCACGCGGAGTCGATCCGGCAAGGAGCGCCGGCGACGATCGTCTTTGAGGGAGCGCACGCGTACGTCTCGGCCTCGTGGTACGAGCGGCCCTACGAGACCGTGCCCACGTGGAACTACACGGCGGTGCACGTCGCCGGCCGCCTGCGCGAGTGCGACGCGCGCGACGCTCTGCAGCTCCTCATCGACCGAGTCGAGGGTGACGAACCGGGCGCATGGGATCCCGCGAATCTCGACCCGGATTATCTCGCCAACCAGATTCGCGGAATCGTCGCGTTCGAGTTGCGCGCGGAGCGCGTGCTCGCAAAAGCAAAGCTGAGCCAGAACCGCACCGAGAGCGATCGCCGCCGCGTCATTGCCAAGCTCGTCGCATCGTCCGACCAGACCGAGCGGGAGTGCGGCGAGGCGATGCTCGGCGGCCCGCCCTAGCCGCCTACAACATATACGTTTTGGGCGGATCCTCCAGCTGCAGGATCGGCCGATCGATCTTGAACGCACCGATGTCCGACGAGGTCGTGCCCGCGAGCGCGAGGTCGCTGAGGATTCTCCCTATCACCGATGCGAACTTGAAGCCGTGGCCGCCGCCGACCGCGACGCTGACGTTGGGGTGTCCGGGCAGCGTATCCACGATGAAATCGCGGTCCGGAGTCAGCGCATAGAGACAGGTCTTCAAGCGGGTCACCGGTCCGAGCGCGCCCGGTAAATAGCGTTCGAGGAAGCCGGTGACGCGCGCGGTGATCTCGGCGTCCTCTTCGAAGCCGCGCGTCTCGGGGTCGACCGGCTTGCCGCCGGCATCTTGCGTCACCTTGACGGCGCCGGATTCGCCGAAGACCGGAAAGCCGTAGAACGACGGATCGTCCATCCAAATCCAGATCGGAAACGCGCCGAAGGCAAACGCTGCAAGATCGCGGGCGCCAAAATATATCGCCTGCTCCTTCGTCACTTCCATCGGGATGCACGCGCCGAGGTGCGCGAGCAAGCGCGGAGTCCACGACGCGGCTGCGATGACGAGCCTTCCGGCGGTGTAGCGCTCGCCGCCCGCCTCGACGTCGATCTCTCCGTCGCGCGCGCGCAGCGCGGTCACCGGCGCGTTCTCTCGCAGCGTCGCGCCGAACGCCCGAGCCGTCGTGCGGAGCGCCTCGCCGGCACGCTCGGCCGCAACGATGCCGCTATCGGCTTGAAAGAGCCCGCGAACGTCGTCGCCGATCTTCCAGACGGGCCAGCGCTTGCGAATCTCCGCGGCGTCGAGCTCTTCGAACGGCACGTCGCAAACGCGCATCGAATTCGCGTAATTCGAGAGCGGAATCGCACCGTCGATCGGACCGATATCGAGGCCGCCGGTCTTGAAGACGACCTGCTCGCCCGAGTCGCTCTCGAGAGCGTCCCACGCCGCGTACGCCTCTTTGGCGAGACGAACGTAGGCCGGCGTGAAGTAGGAGAGCCTGATGATGCGCGACCAGTCGTGCGAACTGCCGCGCGCGTGGCCGAGCTCGAACTGTTCGAGACCGAGAACGCGCGCGCCGCGCTTAGCGAGCCAGTAGGCGGCGCCGCTCCCCAGCGCGCCGAGCCCGAGAACGATCGCATCGTAGTCGCGCGCCACTTACATCCCGCGTTCCGCCAGGTAGCGGCGAATGTCGAGGCTGGCATCTTCCATCGGGGCGTAGTAGCCGAAGCGGAAGGCGCGCGATCGCATGCCGGCCTGCACGCTCTCGCATATCTTCCAGTCCTGCCGGTTGACGAGGTCCCAGAAGTCCGCGACGTCGCCCGCATCGAACCCGGGCTTCGCCATTTCGTCGGGGTGAAAGAGAAAGTCGCAGAGGATCGTCGTCTTCGACGGGCCGTGCGGCCAGATCGAGAACGCGGCGACGTGATCGGCCGAGAGGCTGAGCATGAAGTTGGGATAGATCAACTCGCCTTTATGGCGCGTTCGCTCGTCGTCGCTGAGCGTCGCGAACGGCGCGCGGCTGCTCGTACCGCTGGCGGTGAAGGTCCAGGCGCCTTCCCGATGCGGTATGCCCCGGTCCCAATCCAGTTCTGAGCCGCCGCGCTGCTTGAACGCCGGAACGATGCGGCAGAGTTCGGGGTGCACGCCGGCGCAGTGATAACACTCGTTGTAGTTCTCGAGCATCACTTTCCAGTTCGCCTCGACGTCGTAGCGGAGCGAGCGAGCGACCTGCAATTCGGCGAGCGGATAGCGCTCGAGACGCTGGGGAACCGGGCCGAGTTGCTGCGCCAACGTCGGACGGTCGTCGCCGCGCCCGAGGTTGACGAAGAGAAAGCCGCCCCACTCGGCAACCTCGACGCGATGGAGCCGTCGCGCCTCCGGCGGCACGTCCTCGGACGCAACGAACGGCGACGCGACGAGACGGCCGTCGAGCGCGTACGCCCACGAGTGATACGGACAGCGAATCGTCGCGCGCACGACGCCGTCGCCGCAGAGCAGCCGGCTTCCCCGATGACGGCAGAAGTTGAGGTGCGCGTAGATCCCGTCCTCGGCTCGCACGAGGATGACGCTCTCGCCGGCGACGTCGAGCACGGTATAGGCGCCGGCGCCGTCGAGACGATCGGCTCGGCCGACGTAGAACCACTGATCCCAAAAGATTGCCTCGCGCTCGCGGGCAAAGAATGCGTCGTCCCAATACGCTTCGCGCGTAAGTGACGGCTCAAGGGTCACATTTTCCGAAGGTTTCACCGCTTGATTTACCAAAAGACCAAACAAATCGCTGCTTGGGGGCGGATTCCGTCAAACAGGATAGAACCCTTCGCCCCTCTAGAGATGGGGTTGGTGGTCGTGCGATGCAAACGTTCGTAAAGCCTAATGTGCGCGCCGGCGCGATGACGCTGGCATCGTCGTGGTACACGTCGCCCGAGGTCTTTGCCGACGAGACGGAGCGCATCTTCGCGCGCGAATGGATCTGCGTCGGCCGTGAAGAGGAGATACGCAACGCCGGCGACTTCTTCACGGTCGAGCGCGCGGGCGAAAGCCTGATCGTCACGCGAGACTCGAGCGACAAGGTCCACGCCTTCTTCAACGTCTGCAGGCATCGCGGCACGCGAATCTGCGATGCGGCGTCGGGCCACTTTCAGGGTTCCATTCAATGTCCGTACCACGCGTGGACGTACGGGCTCAACGGCGAGTTGAAGGCCGCGCGCAACATGGCGGAAGTTCCCGGATTCGATCGCGCGGAGTATCCCCTCAACGAGGCGGCGGTCGCGCTCTGGGAAGGCTTCGTCTTCGTGAATCTCGCCGCCGAGCCGGTCCCGTTCGAGCGTGCCTTCGAGCCGTTGATCGGCCGGTTCGCGCAGTGGGACGTCGGCGCGCTGAAGACCGCTCGCACGATCGCCTACGATCTCGCGTGCAACTGGAAGCTCGTCTTTCTCAACTACTCCGAGTGCTATCACTGTCCGCTCGTGCATCCGCAGCTCGACAAGCTCTCGCCCTCCGATAGCGGACGCAACGACCTTTCGGAGGGAGCGTTTTTGGGAGGCTACTCGGAACTGCGCCAGAGCGGAACGAGTCTGACGATGAGCGGGCATAGCACGAGGCCGCCGATCGGCAGCGTCGAGGGCGTCGAACTCGATCGCGTCTACTACTACACGATCTTTCCGTCGCTCTTGCTCAGCCTCCACCCCGATTACGTGATGGCGCACTACGCTCGGCCGCTCGCCCCGGACCGCACCGAGGTGATCTGCGCGTGGCTCTTCGATCCGCGCACGATGGCGCAGCCGGCTTTCGACCCGAGCGACGTCGTCGACTTTTGGGATCTGACGAACCGGCAGGATTGGCGCGTGAACGAGCTCACGCAGCTGGGCCTGCGCTCGCGCGCCTACGCTCCCGGACCGTACTCCAACGCCGAAGGGCTGCTCAGCGCGTTCGATCGCCACTATCTGCGCGTCATGGGAGCGTAGGGAGACGCTGGGGCTGGTGCTCGCCGCCGGCGTCGTGCTGCCGTCGCTGCACGCGCTTTCGTGGCGAAACATCGGGCCGGCCGTCGCGGGGGGAAGAACGTCGGGCGTGGCGGGCACCGACCTCGACCCAAATCTTTACTACTTCGGCGGCGCCGATGGCGGCGTTTGGAAGACGAACAACGGCGGCCTGACGTGGCAAGACGTCTGGCCTGCCGACGCGGTGGGCGCGATCGGCGCGATCGCGATCGACCCGCGCGATCGGGCGACCGTCTGGGTAGGAACCGGCGAGCCGAACCTGCGCAACGACATCTCGTACGGCGACGGAATTTGGGTGACGCACGACGGCGGCGCGCATTGGAACAACCTCGGGCTGCGCGACACGTGGGCGATCGCGCAGGTCGTCGTCGATCCCAAGAACCCGCGGCGCGTCTACGTCGCGGCGGTAGGAAATCCATATCGCGACAGCGCGTCGCGCGGCATCTATCGCACGACCGACGGCGGGCGCACCTGGCAGCGCACGCTCTATCTCGGCCCCTCGAGCGGAGCGTCCGATATCGCGATCGATCCGCGCGATCCCAACGTTCTCTTTGCCGGCGTCTGGCAGTTTCGCCGCGTGCCGTGGAGTTTCAGCAGCGGGGGGCCGCTCGACGGAATCTACAAGTCCACCGACGGTGGTTCGACCTGGAAGCGTCTGCGCGGCAACGGATTGCCGGCCGGCGAGACGGGCCGGATCGGTCTGGGCGTCGCGAGCAACGGCACGCGCGTCTACGCGGTGATTCAATCGAACGAGGGCGTGATGTGGCGGTCGGACGACGGCGGCGCGCATTGGCGCCTCATGACGCGCGACACGCTCGTCAACCAGCGGCCGTTCTACATGAGCCGGCTCGCCGTGGATCCCTCAAACGAGAACCACGTTTTCTTCTCGTCCGAAGATTTGATCGAGACGCGCGACGGGGGCAAGACCTACGAGGACGTCGAGGGCGCGGTCCATCAGGATCATCACGGCTTGTGGATCTCGCGTGACGGGCGGCGCATCATCGAAGCGAACGACGGCGGGGCGCCGATCTCGATCGACGGCGGAAAGACCTGGGACTGGCGCTACAACGTCGTCCTCGCGCAGATCTATCGGATCGGATACGATTTCGAAAACCCGTACCACGTCTGCGGCGGAATTCAAGACAACGACTCCTACTGCGGGCCGTCGGACTCGCTCAATCGGTACGGCATCACGAACTCCGATTGGCGCGCGGTCGGAAACGACGGAGATGGCTCGTGGGTCTGGCCCCAGCCCAACGATCCGACGCAGATCTGGAACGTCGGCGTCAACGAGCTCAACGGGCAGCTCGGCATCTTCGACCTGCACTCGCGCCAGAACTACGACGTATCGCCCGACGTGACCGACACGAACGGGCGCGCGCTCGCGGGATTGCCCTATCGCTCGAACTGGGAAGCACCGATCGCCTTTCGACTACCCTTCGACTCCGCTCAGGGTGACACGGGGAGGCCCTTCGACTCCGCTCAGTCCTTCGACTCCGCTCAGGATGACACGGGGAGGCCCTTCGACTCCGCTCAGGATGACACGGGGATGTCCGGTCAGCGTGGCACGTTGATCGGCTACTTCGGTGCGAACGTACTATTCGAGACGGACGATCGAGGACGCACCTGGACGCCGATCAGTCCCGACCTGACGCGCAACGACCCGACCAAGCAGCGCGTCGCGGGCGGACCGATCAATACCGACGTCTCGGGAGCGGAGTTCTACGACACGATCTTCGACATCGCGCCCTCGCGGCTCGATGCGAAACGCATCTGGGTGGGCACCGACGATGGGTTGGTCCAGCTAACCTCGGACGGCGGGGCGCATTGGCAAAACGTCACGCCGTCCGAGGTCGCACCATGGGGGCGCGTCGACACGGTCGAGGCGTCGAGCGCGGACGCGCGGCGGGCGTACGTCGCGATCGACCGGCACGTGATGGGCGATCCGCATCCGTACATTCTCGTTACCGACGATTCCGGAGCGACCTGGCGCGCTATCGTGACCGGATTGCCGCGCGATCAATACGTGCACGTCGTTCGCGAGGATCCGGTGAATCCTAACTTGCTCTATGCGGGGCTCGAACAGGGCGTGTGGTTTTCGGTCGATCGCGGCGCGCACTGGCAGAGCCTGCGTCTGAACATGCCCGCGACGGCGGTGCACGACATCCGGATTCAGTCGCAGCGCCACGACGTGCTCGTCGCGACGCACGGCCGCGGCTTCTGGATTCTCGACGACGCCGGCCCGCTGAGCGCGTTGGCCGCAGCGAATTCGCCCGCGCCGACGACGCTCTTTCCGCCGCGAACCGCCTACACGTGGTATCGCTGGTGGAGCGACTACTATCCGACGCACCCCGACGAGTGCTGCGTGAGCGCGGGGATGTATGCCGGCGAAGATCCGCCGGACGGCGCAATCATCACGTACTACTTGGCGCGCAGCGAGCCCGCGAGCATCAGCGTGACCGACGCCGACGGACGGCAGGTTCGCTGTTTCGGTGTTCCGGGCAACGCGGGTCTGCATCGCGTGACATGGGATTTGACCGAGACGCCGCCCGTCGAATGGCTGCGCGCGCGCGATTGGAATCGCGGCGACGACGGCCCGACCGTCGTGCCGGGTACCTACCGCGTGACGCTCGCGTTATCCAGGTCCAACCTCTTCATGCCGCTCACCGTGCAGCCCGATCCGCGCGCGTCGTGGACGCAAGCGCAATACGTCGAACGCTACAAGTTCGTCAAACAGCTCGACGACGAACTCTCGCAGATCGACGTCGCGCTCAATCGGTTAGATGCCCTTCGACAAGCTCAGGGTGACACAGATAATATCCGCGCGATGTTGACGTCGGGGGTTGTGAACTCCGAGGATGA
>DATKMJ010000007.1 GCA_035541935.1 Candidatus Binatia bacterium
TCGGTCGCGATCGAGGCCGACGTCGAGCTCGGCGGCACCGACCAGCTCTTCAACCTCTTGCTCGGGCGCCAGTATCAGCGCGAGTTCGGGCAGCTTCCGCAGATCTGCGCCACCGTTCCGCTGCTCGTCGGACTCGACGGCGTGAAGAAGATGAGCAAGTCCTTCGGCAACTACGTCGGCGTCGCCGAGCCGCCGGCCGAGCAGTTTGGCAAGCTCATGAAGATCGGCGACGAGCTGCTGCCGGTCTACGCGCGGTTAGCGGCGTTCCGGCCGGCCGCCGAATGCGAGCGCTTGGCGTCGGAGCTGGCGAACGGTCGCGTCAATCCGATGGACGAGAAGAAGCGGATCGCGCAAGAGATCGTCGCCCGCTATCACGGCGAGGCCGCCGCCGCGGCCGCGCGCGAATACTTCGAACGAACCGTGCAGCGGCGCGAGATTCCCAGCGAGTCGCTCGATGCAATCGAGCTCGGCGATTGCAAACGCGTCTCCGACGTGCTCGTCAAGGCTGGGTTCGCGGAGAGCCGCCGTGCCGCGGAGCGTCTGATCGCTGGGAGCGCGGTCAAGATCGACGGGGAGCTCGTTCGCGATGCGAACGCGCCATGGAACGCGTCCGCGCCCGCCGTGCTCTCGGTCGGCGCCCGCCGCTTCATCCGCGTCCTTCCAACAACGTAGCGGCGAGGCCGCGCAGTTCGGCGGCGGTAAAGTCGTAGCGGGTCTTGCAGTACTCGCAGGTCGCTTCGGTGCGATCGCGCTCTTGCGTCAGGCGCACGAGTTCGTCGGCCCCGAGGCCGAGGAGCACGGCCTCGACCTTCGCGCGATTGCAGCGGCAGGCGAAGCGGATCTGCATCTCGCGGCGCGCTCCGAGCGCCAAATCGCCCGCCAGCTCGCGCAAGAGCGCATCGGCGTCCGCACCGTTCGCAACGAGTTGCGTGACCGCCGGCATGCGCGCGGCGCGTTCTTCGAGCGCCGCGATCGCGCGTTCGTCGGCGCCCGGTAAGGCGCGCGCCACGATGCCGCCCGCCGCAACGACGCCGATCGGATTCGCGAGCACGCCGAGCGCGACGACGCTCGGAATCTGCTCCGACTGCGAAAGGTAGACGGCGAGGTCTTCGGCGATCTCCCCCGAGGCCAGCGGTACGACGCCGGAGTAGGGCTGTCCGATCTCGCTCGAGCGCGTGACTTGCAGCGAGCCGGCGCCGACCGCTCCGGCGACGTCGAACTTGCCGCGCGCGTCTACCGGAAGCTCGACGCGGCCGTTGGCAGCGTACCCGCGCGCGCCGATCGCCCGCTCGTCGAGAAGCCAGGCTTCGGCGGCGAGCGCTCCGAGCGGTCCGTCGCCGGCGATCTGCAGCGAGACGCGCTCGTTTCCTTTGAGGCCGGCGGCGAAGAGCGCCGCTCCGGTCGCGAGCCGGCCGACTGCCGCGGTTGCGGTCGGCCAGAGATCGTGCCGGTCGCGAATCTCCGCGACGAGGTCGGTCGTGATTGCGGCGACCATCGCGACTCCGGCGTCGAGATTCGATGCGGCTACGAGCGCGTCGGGCATGAGCGCCTCTGGTTCGAAGGCCCGCGCTTTTCCTCTAAAGAAGCGACGACGATGCGCGTCTTGGTCGTACACGGGCCGAATCTCAACCTGCTCGGCGAGCGCGAGCCGGAGATCTACGGAACGGTCACCCTCGCGGAGATCGATGCCGCGATCGCCGCGTGCGCGAAAGAGCTCGGCATCGAGGTCGTCTGCGAGCAGCACAACGCCGAAGGTGCGATCATCGACGCGCTGCACGCTGCCCGCAAGACCTGCGGCGGCGTCGTCATCAATCCCGGCGCGTACGCGCATTACTCCTACGCGATCGCCGACGCGATCGCCGCGATCGGAATCCCGGTCGTCGAAGTCCATCTCTCGAACGTGGCCGCTCGCGAGCCGTTCAGGCGAACGAGCGTCACCGCGGCAGCGTGCCGCGCCGTGGTCGGCGGTCTCGGCCCAACGGGGTACGTGCTGGCGTTGCGTTCGATGGGCGAGCTCGCGCGATGAGCGCCGGCGCGGGGAGGAGGGGCGCAACCGCTTTAGTATATCTCCCAGCCCACCCACGGGAGATGCGACGTTGACGAAAGCCGATGTGATAGACGCCGTCGCGGTCGAAGCGGAGTTGTCGAGGCGTCAGGCCGGTGAGATCGTAGATCTGATCCTGAACGAGATCAAGGCGGCGTTGCAGAAGGGCGATCGCGTGGCGCTCAATCCCTTCGGCAGCTTCGTCGTGCGTGCCCGCCAAGCGCGCGAAGGACGCAATCCGAAGACCGGTGAGCGGATCAGCATCGCGGCGCGCAAAGTTCCGGCGTTCGTTGCCGGACGTTCGCTCAAGGATGCGGTCAGCGGGGCGCGAACGCGCGCCAAGAAGTCGACGAGAAAATCGAACGGGCTGTAGCGAAGCTTGGTTATCGCGCTAGTCTGGGGGACTAGAGATCGCTGGTTCGAATCCAGTCAGCCCGAAATTTTTTCGACCGACAGCGGCCTCCGATAGATGAAGATCGGAACGCTCGAGATGAAGATCGCGCGCGTCGAGGGTTTTCGCGTTCGCGTCACGTCCGACGGGCGCGACATTCGCTCGGACCGCGAAGGCATGCCGCCATGGCCGTACGAAAAGGCCGCGCGCGATCGTTGGTCGGTCGCGCAATGGAAGCAAGATCGTTTCATCAGCCTCTATCCGGGCTTCGGCGTCGACGTGCTCGACGGCGACGGCGAGACGGTCGAGTTCGGTCAAACGCTGCTCGAGACCGTGCGCGAGAGCTACGACTAAAGCAACCGTTACGTCGGGCGTGAACGTGGGTTAACTTTCTCTTTATAAGAGGAACGAACGCATGTCCGCGGCCAACTAAGGAACGCTAGAACGGGAGGAGCGTGCTTGCAGTATCGGGCGGCCAAGTTGCTGTTTTGGGTTATCGCAGCGTTCGGCGCAGTCGCCGGATGCTCGAGCAGCGCGTCCGAGGGGCCGACTGCTCCGATCCCGCCCGTGCATTCTCCCGGCGCGAAGGGCAGCACCCCGATTCAGCACGTCATCATCGTCATCCAAGAGAATCGCAGTTTCGACGATTTCTTTGCGACGTTCCCCGGCGCGAACGGCACGACGACGGGAAACGCGATCGCCATGCCCTCCGCCGAGCAGAACTGGTGCGCGAGCAAGAACCAGCCGGTGATCACCGCCCCGACGTCGGTCCCGCTGACCGAGGTCTCGCTCATGGGCAACGGCTTCTACAATAACTTCGCCGCAAACGCCGACCTCGCGCACAACTATCCCAACGGCTACCTGACCGATTGCGATTCCGCAAACGGTGCGCCGAACGCCTCGAATCCGTGCGCGATGGACGGCTTCGACACGAGCAAGCAGGGCGCCGACGGCACCGGAAATGCCTGGACCTGCACGTACACGTATCAATACGTCAACCCGACCGATATCCAGCCCTACTGGGACATGGCGACGCAGTACGTGCTCGCCGACAATACCTTCCAGACCCAAGGCAGCGAGAGCTTCACCGCCCACCAAGATCTCATCGCGGGCGGTACGGCGATCGATGCAAAGGACAGCGTCATCGACGACCCGACGTACTGGCCGTGGGGCTGCGACGCGCCGAGCAGCGTCGTCACGAACTTGATCACCATCTACGGGCAGTACGAGAGGGCGGACGGACCGTACCCGTGCCTCACCTACTCGACGATGCGCGATCTCCTCGACGCGAAGAAAGTCTCCTGGAAATACTATGCCGTGAAGATCAAGGGCGGAAACGCCGGCATCTGGAGCGGGTTCGACGCGATCTCCGCGGTGCGCAGCAGCAAGGAGTGGGGAACGAAAGTCACCTGGCCCAATACGAACATCTTCAACGATATCAAGCACGGCAAGCTGCCCTCGGTCGCGTGGATAACGCCGAACGGCCCGAACTCCGATCATCCGGCCGAGAAGAGCGACACGGGTCCGTCCTGGGTCGCCTCGATCGTGAACGCGGTCGGAGCGAGCAAGTATTGGAAGTCGAGCGCGATCGTGATCGTCTGGGACGATTGGGGCGGCTTCTACGATCACGTTCAGCCCCCGTTCTACGATAATCAGGGCGGCCTGGGCTTCCGGCTGCCGATGCTGATCGTCTCGCCGTACGTGCAGCCGCACGTCGAGCACACGCAGTATGAGACGACGAGCATCATCCGCTTCATCGAAGACAACTGGAATCTCGGCACGCTCGGTCGAGAGGATCAGCGGGCGACGAGCATCGCAAACGCGTTCGACTTCGCGCAGGCACCCCGGCCCTACAAGACGATTCGGCAGAAGTACTCGCTCGAGTTCTTCCTTCACCAGAAGCCGTCGGAAACGCCGCCCGACTCCGAGTAGGGCTTGAGAAGGGCTTTCTTAACCGTGGCAGCCGTCGCCGGACTCGCCGCTTGCAGTTCGAACGCGACGGGCGCTTTGCCGCCCGCCGCGCGCCTCTCGCGCGAAGCCGGGGGCACGATTCCGATTCGCCACGTCGTCATCGTCATTCAGGAGAACCGGAGCTTCGATAATTTCTTTGCGACGTTCCCCGGCGCAGACGGAACGACGACGGGCAGCGCCGCGGCGATGAGCGCGGACGTCCAGAGCGCCTGCAAGGCCGCCGGCCAGCAAGTGATCGCGAAGCCGACGACGATTCCGCTGACGAAGGTATCGCTGATCGGGGCGGGCTTCCCGAAGAACTTCGGCGAGGGCGCGGACCTCGATCACATCCATACCGGATTTCGGCTCGACGAAGACGGCGGCAAGATGGACGGCTGGGACCTTAGCGAGTTCGGGCCCGACGGCTCGGGGACGCCGACCTGCACGTACACCTATCAATACGTTGACCCCAACGACATCGCGCCCTACTGGGATATGGCGCAGCAGTACGTGCTCGCCGATCACACGTTTCAAACGCAAGGCAGCGGCAGTTTCACCGCCCATCAGGATTTGATCGCCGGCGGCACGCAGATCTCCGATACCGAGGCGCTGATTGACAATCCATCCTACTTCCCGTGGGGCTGCGACGCGAACAAGAGCGTCGTTACCGCCGTGATCAAGAAGGGGAGCGATAAAGTCTATCCGTTCGGCGGCCCGTTCCCGTGCCTCGAGTATCCGACGCTGCGCGATCTGCTCGACGCAAAGTCCGTCTCGTGGAAGTTCTACGCGATGCCGGTGCAAAAAGTGACTGGCTGCGAGCACGGCGACACCGCCGGGATCTGGAGCGCGTTCGACGCGATCAAGGCCGTGCGTTACAGTCCCGAATGGCAACGCAACGTCACGCGCAGCAACCTCCGCTTCTTCAAGGACGTCTCGGATAACGAACTGCCGGCGGTCTCGTGGATTACGCCCGACGGCCTGAACTCCGATCACCCCGGCGAACGCAAGCACCCGCCGTGCAAATCGGGCGGGCCGCTCATGGATACCGGTCCCTCGTGGGTCGCATCGATCGTCAACGCGGTAGGCGAGAGCGCCTACTGGAAATCCACCGCGATCGTCGTCGTGTGGGACGATTGGGGCGGCTTCTACGATCACCTCAAGCCGCCGTCGCCGCGCAACTGGCAGGGCGGGCCGGGGTTCCGCGTGCCGATGCTGATCGTCGCTCCCTACGTGAAGCCGCACGTCGAGCACACGGTCTATCAGTTCGGCAGCATCCTGCACTTCGTCGAGGATCTGTGGGACTTGGGGTCGCTCGGAAACAACGACGCCGCAACGAGCATCGGCACCGCCTTCGACTTCAACATGAAGCCGCGCAAGTTTCAGAAGATCGCATCGAAGTACTCGCGTGAGTACTTCCTGCGTCAGCCGCCCTCGGGCATCGCGCCCGACACCGAATAGGAGATGGCATGAGGAGCCGCGTTCTCACCTCGATCTTCGCGACCGCAAGCCTGCTGCTCGCCGGGTGTGCCGGCAGCGGCACCTCGGCGTTGACGGGGGCGCTCCCCTTCGCGCGGCACGGCAGCGGCAGCTCGCCGATCCAGCACGTCGTCATCATCGTTCAGGAGAACCGCAGTTTCGACAACTTCTTCGCGCTCTTCCCGAAAGCCAACGGCGCGACTCGCGGCAAAGAGATGGTGAAGAAGAAGGGCAAGTTCGTCGACAAGTGGGTGAAGCTCAAGCCGCACTCGCTGATCATGACCAGCGACATCCAGCACTGTCACAAGGCCTTCCTGACGGCGTACGACGGCGGCAAGATGGACGGCTTCAATCTCGAGTATCGCGGCGTCTGCCCGAATGGAACCAAACCGGCCGGCACGCTCGTTTATCAATACGTGCAAGAGTCCGATATCGCGCCGTATTGGGACATCGCCGAGGCGTGGACGCTCGCCGACGCAATGTTCCAGACGCAAGGGAGCGGCAGCTTCACCGCGCATCAGGATTTGATTCGTGGAGGCACGTGCATCTCGTCGGGCAATTCGTGCAACGTCGGCTCGCCGTCGGCGAACACCGAGAGCCTCGTAGACAATCCGACCGGCATGCCGTGGGGCTGCGACGCCCCGAAGAACACGACGACCTCGCTGATCGACGCGTACGGAACGATCGTGAAGACGGGGCCGTTTCCGTGCTCGAACGATTTTCCGGACTACGGCTCGTCGCCGGGCTATAACACGCTGGCCGACCTGCTCGACGCGAAGGGCGTCTCCTGGAAGTATTACTCACCCTGCTTCATCGGTTCGCCCGGGAGCTGCGGAAGCAACGGCTGCAAGACGTGTTCCGGTGCGTTGCTCAACGCCTTCGACGTGATCGATTCGGTGCGGTACGGACCCGAGTGGGGCACCAACGTCTCCATGCCGGAGACGAACATCTTCGCGGACATCGACGCGAACGCGCTCCCGGCCGTTTCGTGGGTGATCCCCGAAGACGACGCAGACGATCATCCGGGCGAGTCGGTGGATAACGGACCGTCGTGGGTTGCGAGCGTCGTCAACGCGATCGGCCAGAGCAGCTACTGGAACTCGAGCGCGGTCATCGTCATTTGGGACGATTGGGGCGGCATGTACGACAACGCAAAGCCGCCGTTTCAAGACGGCTGGGGAGGCCTCGGCTTCCGCGTTCCGATGATGGTCGTCTCGCCCTATGCGATTCCCGGCAGCTCGAGCCAAGGCGGGTCGATCTCGCACACGCAGTACGAGTTCGCGAGCATCCTGCGATATATCGAAGATAACTGGAACCTCGGCCGCCTCGGGACGAGCGACACGCGCGCGACGAGCATCGGCGACATCTTCAACTATAACCAGTCGCCGCGCTCGTTCACGGCGATTCCGTCGCTCTATACAAAAGAGTACTTCATCAACCGGCCTCATCCGCCGCAGCATGGCGATCCGCAATAGGGGAATCGCTCTCGCAGTGACGGCCGCGCTCGCCGCGTGTTCCTCCAGCAGCCCGGCGACGCCGCCGGGCGGAGGTGCGCTGCCCGGTCCGCAGAGCGGCGCGGGGAAGATCGAGCACGTCGTCTACGTCGTGCAGGAGAACCGCAGTTTCGACAACCTCTTTCAAGGGTATCCGGGCGCAGACACCGTGTCGAGCGGAAAGAGCTCGGAAGGCCAAACGATCGCGCTGCAGCCGGTGAGTCTGGCGAGCGAGTACGACATCGATCACTCGGCCGAGGCAATGTTCGCGGCGTGCGACGGCACCGGGCCGCTGCCCGGAACGCAGTGCCGCATGGACGGCTTCGATCGCGAGCAGGCGTACGGCGGCCCGAAGCATCCGCAGTATGTTTACGTTCCGCACGGCGAGTCGAAGCCGTACTTCGACATGGCGCACGAGTGGGTGCTGGCGGATCGCATGTTCCAGTCGCAGCTCGACGAGAGCTTCGTCGCCCACCAATACATCATCGCGGCGCAGGCGCAATCGAGCGTCGATTTGCCGCAGGGCTTCTGGGGTTGCGGCGGCGGGCGCGGCGACATCGTCGGGATCATCTCGCAGAAGCGGCGCGAGAACGGCTTCCAAGCGCCGTGCTTCGACTATCAGACGCTCGGCGACGAGCTCGATAGGGCGGGCCGCAGTTGGCGCTTCTACACGAGCAGATACGGCGCGCCGTCGAGTGGGAACGGCGCATACTGGTCGAGCTATCAGGGCGTCCGGCACATCTACTACGGCGCGGACTGGGAGAAGGACGTCATCGCTCCGCAGAAGCGATTCCTCACCGACGTCTCCGCCGGCAAGCTCGCGAGCTTCACGTGGATCACGCCCGTCTGCGACGACTCCGATCACGTCAACTGCGGGGGCGGCTACGGGCCGTCGTGGGTTGCGGCGATCGTGAACGAGATCGGGCGGAGCCGGTTTTGGAAATCCACCGCGATCTTCGTGCAGTGGGACGATTGGGGCGGGCTCTACGATCACGTTCCGCCGCCCTACGAAGATTACGACGGCTTGGGCTTCCGCGTTCCACTGCTCGTGATCTCGCCGTATGCGAAGCAGAACTACGTCTCGCACGTTCAGTACGAGACCGCGAGCGTGCTGCGCTTTGCCGAAGATCTCTACGGCCTCGGCCAACTCGCAGCCGCCGACAGGCGCGCCGCCTCGCCGGCCGCCGATTGCTTCGACTTCACGCAGAGCCCTCGCGCCTTCGTTCCGATCCAGGCTCCAAAGGGGCGCGGTTTCTTCATCCACCAGCCCGCCGATTATCGGGCGCCGGATACGCAATGAAGCCGCGACGCATCGGCGCGCTCGTCGCCCTCATCGCGCTGGCCGCTTGCTCGAGCGGCCCGCAGGCCCTGCCGTACATGCGGAGCGCTGCGGCGCTGCGCGAGCTCTCCGGCACCGGCGCCGGGAAGATCACGCACGTCGTCTACATCATTCAGGAGAACCGGAGCTTCGACGATCTCTTCAACGGCTATCCTGGTGCGGATACGGTTTCGAGCGGGAAAATCTCGTCGGGCCGCACGGTCAAACTGACGCCGATTCCGCTCTCCGACCAGTACACGATCGATCACTCCGCAGACGCAATGTTCGCGGCCTGCCACAGCAGCGGAAAGCTGCCCGGCACCGATTGCCGGATGGACGGCTTCGACAAAGAGTACTTCTGCTGTGGCCCAAAGGGCGTGAGGTACCCGATGTACGCCTACGTGCCGCACAAAGACTCGAAGCCGTACTTCGACATGGCAAGCGAAGGCGTGCTCGGGGATCGCATGTTCCAGTCGCACCTCGACGAGAGCTTCGTCAGCCATCAATACATCATCGCCGCACAAGCGGCATCGAGCGTCGATCTTCCCGACGGTCTCTGGGGCTGCCCCGGCGGCCCGAGCGACAGCGTCTCGACGATCACGCCCGCCCGGCAATACGGTCCGGATATTACGCCCTGCTACGATTACCAGACGCTCGGCGACGAGCTCGATAAGGCGAACCTATCGTGGCGCTTCTATACGAGCCAGTACGGCAGTAAGGAGAGCGGCGACGGAGCTTGGTGGTCGAGTTATCAAGCGATCCGCCACATCTACTACGGGCCCGATTGGAAGAAAGACATCATCACGCCGAACTGGCAGTTCATCAAAGACGTGCGCCGGGGCAAGCTCGCGAACTTTACCTGGATCACGCCGGTCTGCGACGACTCGGATCACGTCAACTGCCCGGGCGGCTTCGGCCCGTCGTGGGTGGCGGCGCTCGTCAACACGGTCGGCAAGAGCAAGTTCTGGAAATCGACCGCGATCTTCATCCAGTGGGACGATTGGGGCGGCCTTTACGATCACGTCAAGCCGCCGTACGAGGATTACGACGGCTTGGGATTCCGCGTTCCGCTGCTCATCCTCTCGCCGTACGCGCGCGCGGGCCGGGTCTCGCACGTGCAGTACGAGACCGCCAGCGTGCTCCGCTTCGCCGAAGATCTCTACGGTCTCGGTCAGCTCGCCGCGGCCGATAAGCGCGCGAACTCGCCGGCCGCCGACTGCTTCGACTTCACGCAGGCGCCGCGCGCGTTCGTTCCGATCAAGGCGCCGCTGCCGCCGAAGTTCTTCATGCAGCAGTACTCCGAGTACCAAGCCCCCGACTACGAGTAGTCAGCCGCCGTTTCGTAAGCGTTCGAGCAAGAGGCCCAAGTAATCGGGCTCTCCCGCGAGTTGACGCGCGCGATACTCCGCGACGTCGAAGAGCCAATCGGGAAGCGTGTCGGGCAGGCCGATCTCGTCGCTCTGCACGTCGTAGGCATACGAGACCGGGGGATCGTCGTACGTCCAGAGCGCGCGCGAGACGACCCAACACCCGAGGACCTTGCGAAAATAGACCGTCACCTCGGTCGGGCTCACGGGGGCCTTCGGCGTCGGCGCATACCTCCCGGCGAAATGCGCCTTCCAAAGATCGTAGGTTTCCACGTCTACCCAGAGGTCGCGAAGGTTGTGGCGCTGCGGATCGCTGCGCGGACGAAGTTTCAGATGGTAGACGCGATGACCGTCGACGTCCTCGATCGGGATGGAATCGGCACGGTCGACGGCGTAGGGCCCTTGCTCGACGGCGACGACGGTAGCGATCGTCTTGAGCCCCTCGATGTCGGGGACCATCGAAGGAGCGCCTGGATCGCGCTCCGGCGCGACGCGCACCGACGATCGCATCGTCCACGCGAACGGCCCGAGAAACTCGGGCAGGATCATCGCCGGCGGAAGCTTCCCGCTCGGAATCGGGTTGCTGACGTTCTCCATGCCGTCGGCGAGGCGAACGGCGTAGCGATGCACCTCAACCGATGAG
Organism: Candidatus Binatia bacterium; assembly: GCA_035541935.1. Classification (GTDB taxonomy): domain Bacteria; phylum Vulcanimicrobiota; class Vulcanimicrobiia; order Vulcanimicrobiales; family Vulcanimicrobiaceae; genus Cybelea. The sequence goes on from DATKMJ010000007.1 coordinate 10,683, forward strand.
GATTCGCCGGTGTAGTAGCCCATCGGGCGCTCGCGGATCTTCCACGTGTCGGTGAAGACCGCGTACGGCGGAACCGGATACGCTTGCAGCCGCCGGAAGGCCGCGTCAAAAATCGTTTGCGCCGGCGGTCGTGCGATCGCCGCGCGCTGCGGCGGCGCGAGGACGATCTTCATCGCGTCGAAGTCAACCGTGTAGGCGTAGTTCCGCAAGAAGTAGTTCGAGATGATGCCCCAGACCGTGAATGGGAAGAGGTCGAACGCCGATCCCTGCGGCGTGTAGAGGCCGTTCACGTTCACCTGTTGCGCCGAGCCGACGGCGATCCGCCGCGCGACGAACGGGACGGCGGTCACCGCGCCGCCTCCGCCGATGCCCTGGCCCGCATGCGCCTGGTCGAGCGAGATCTTTGCCGCGTCGATCAACTGCTGCGACGGCATGAGGCCGCCGCCGGCAAGACCGGTGTCGAAGAGGAAGAGCCCCGGCGGCGCGTCGTTGACCTGCGCCCGCGCGAATACGAAATGATCGCTGACGAGATAACACGGAACGATCGCCGCCCCCGCCTGAGCCGCGCTCGCTTCGAAGACCGCCGAGTTTTGCGGCGAACGCGGCCGCAGGATTAGCCGGCCGTTCGGAAAGTCCAGGGTCGCGAGAAAGCGCTCGAAGTAGGTCGTACCGACGATGCCGTCGATCTTCCGGTCCGGAAAGAGCTCGCCGCCGTGCGTCGGAAAGACGTGCACGGGCACGTCGTAGGCAGTCGCGCTTCCGAGCGCGAGCGATTTCAGCATGCCGCTCTCCAGCGCCGCCTGGCGGCCGCCCGCGAACACGCCATTGCCCGCGCTCTGGGTCGCAACGCCGAGCCGCGCCGCAAAACTCGGTTCGAGGTCGACGTCGCCACCGGTATCAATGATGAACTCCGCCGGCACGCCGTTCGCGACGACGCGCACGACCGGCAGCGGCGCTGAGGTGAGGAAGGGCACGATGCTCGCGTCGCCGGTCACGAGCGTGCGGCGCGCGGCCTCGGCGCGCCGGCGCTGCAACTCGGTAAGCATCCGCGTCGCGCGCGCGTTGCCGGGATCGGCGGCGAGCACCGAGCGCAGCAACGGCTCCGCCGCCGCGAGGTCGTTCTCATAGAGGCGTATCGCTCCGAGCCGGAGCGCTGCGCTCCAATCGCTCGGGCTCTTCTGCAGCACGGCCGCGTACGCGGTCGCAGCCGCGGGGAGGTCGCCGCTCTGGAAGAGCGCCTCGGCCGAGCCGGTCTCCGCGTCGGCGGAGGAAACTGCCGCAAGGAGCGTAATCGCGCCGACAGCAACGGCGCGCACGACCGAAAGGGAATTGTTCATGCGATTACCGAGCGGCTTTTTTGCGGCCGCAGCGACGGGCCTTCTCCTCGCTCTCTCGAGCGCTCCGGCAAGAGCGGACGTGACGCCCGCTCCGAGCGCTGCACCGGCCGCGACGCCGGACGCGGCGCTCACCGCGCGCTTCACGGCGTTCTTCGCCGACATCCTCGCGAGCCGCGTCCCCGCGACGGGGCTCTCGGCAGCGATGAAGGCCGCGCTGACGCCCGATGCCGTCTCGGCGGTCGCCGCGTCCTTCGCGCCGTTCGGCACGTTTACGAGGCTCCAGTACGCCGGCCAGGATTCGAGGGCGGGATACGAGCGCTACCGCTACACCGCGATATTCGACAAGGGTTCGCAAGGGCTGCTCTTCGTGCTCGACTCCGACGGCAACATCGCGGGTTTCTTCAAAAGTCAGTAGAGGCCGGGAATCAGGCGCGACGTTCGCGCGCGATAGGCCGCGTACTCGGCGCCGAACTGGTCGGCGAGGAGCGCCTCTTCGGATCGGATGCGCGCGACGATCACCGGCACCGTCAGCACCGTGAGCGCGACGCCGGCGAGCGATCGGAACGCGAGCCCCCAGCCGAGCGTGATGAGCAGCAAGCCGAGATAACTTGGGTGCCGGATGACGCCGTAGAGGCCGCCGGTCACCAGCGTATGTCCCGGCTGAATCGCGACGAGCCCACTGAACCTATTGCCGAGAATGAAGACCGGCGCGAGGCGCAGGGCGCCCCCGATCGCGACCAGCGCGACGCCGAACCAACGGATGGTATCGCCGTCGATCGTCCAGAGGCCGATGCGATCGGTCCACGGCGGGATGATCGTGTCGAGGATGCCGAGCGCGACGACCGCACCGATTACCCAGCGGTTGCTCCGGTCCTCGCGGATTCCGGGGCTGGCGTTGCCGCCCGCAAAGACGGCCGCGATGCCGAGCGCCGCGGTCACCACGGCGAGCGCGGCCAGCGGCGGATGCGAGAAGAACGCGCCGATGCCGCCGAACGCGAAGATTGCGATGCCGAGAGAGATCGCCGTCGAGATCGCGACGCCGATGGCTCTCCGAGCGGTTTTCACCGTTACTGGCTGCCGATTTTTTCGTTCGCGTTGTCGAGCAGGTAGATTTTATCGGCGTGGCGCGTTCCCAGCGCCTTCTGATCGTAGATGACGCCGACGTACTGGCCGGCCTTGATCGCGCTCATTTGGTACGTCGTCTTGCCGTTTGCGGAGAAGACCTGGTCGAACTTCGGCACGATGACGAAACTCAACGTCTCCTTCGTCTTGGGATTTTGGACCTTGATGTTATTCGACGAAACGTGGACGGTGATGCCGTAGAAGGTCGAGGTGGTCGCGGCGGCGGCGGCGCCGGGAACGACGAGCAGCGCTGCGAGGAGCGCGGCGGGGACGAGGCTCGCTGCATATCTCATGCGGCTCTCTACCCAGATTGGGCGGTCTAAGCCTGCGTACCGGCGAAGGCGCGCGCATGGAGGCGGTGCTCTTTGCCGACGGCGGCGCGCGCGGCAATCCGGGCCCGGCGGCCAGCGCGGCGGTACTGCTCGAGCCGGACGGGGAGTTGATTGAAGAGATCGGCGCTTACCTCGGCGTCGCGACGAACAACGTCGCCGAATGGACCGCGCTCGTGCTCGGTCTCGAGGCGGCCGCGAAGCGTGGAATCCGCCGGCTGCGCGTCCGTTTGGATTCGGAGCTCGTCGTGAAGCAGCTCGGCGGCGAGTATCGCGTCAAGCACGCAGGCCTTCGTCCGCTTTACGAGCGCGCGCGCCGCTTGCTGCGCGAGTTCTCCGAGGTCGAGATCCGGCACGTGCCGCGAGCCGAGAACGCGCTCGCCGACCGGCTGGTGAACCGCGTCCTCGACGAAGAGACCGAGCCGAAGGAGCGATAAGCGCGCCGTGCGTCGGTTCCCGATCGAAATCCTCATCGTCGTCGTCTCGATCGTCATGCTGATCTTGGGATGGCGCATCTACGGCGCGGGCGAGATGGGGCGCTTCGGCCCGGCGATCCACGCGCAGAAGGCGCCGAGCGAGCTGTACGCGCAGCTGCGCATCCATTACGCGAAGCCGCCGCTTTACGAAGAAGAGTACCGCATGTCCGACGTCGAGGGCGTCTCGGCGTTTACCTATCGCGTCCGCGGCTACAACGGACGCGAGATCACGGTGAAAGCGCCGGCGGCGCGCGTTTACGACGTCAGTTTCTTCTTCGGGAAGCTCGAACAAGATGGAATCTGGCAGCTCGTCAACAAACCGGCTCTGCCGGACGCCGACGCCGAGTATACCGTCTACGTGAAGCAGCTCGCGGACTACAAGAAGGGCGAGCGAACCGTGACCTTCACGAGTCCGACGTATTGGGCGACGAAAGCGGGCCGGCAGTTCGAGATCGATCTCTCGAAGGGAGTGCCGAGCGACCTGCTGCGTATCCAGAGCACCGAGGTCGCCGATCCACGCTACTTGGAGATCGTCGACGACTTTCGCGCCTTCGGCCCCGATGAGTTCCGGCACAACGTCGAACATGCGCGCGCGCGGATCCTCGCGGCTCACGGTTAAGCCGATGAGCCGCTTCGCGATCGCGATCGTGCTGGCCGCGGCGATCGTCTTTCTCGTATTCGAGGCGTACAAGATCGCGGAGAGTCCGACGAACCAGATCTTCGGCAAGACGCTCGTCAGCGGCCCGAAGAACGAGCGCGTGATCGCGCTAACCTACGACGACGGGCCGAATCCCCCGTACACGAACGAAATCCTCGGCGTGCTTCGCGAGGAGCACGTCAAGGCGACGTTCTTCCTCGTCGGGCGAGCCGTGCAAGCCTATCCGTCGGTCGTCCGGGAAGAGGTCGAGGAAGGCGACGCCGTCGGCAACCACACGTGGAACCACGGCCATCTCGTGCTCTACGACGGCGCCGGCCTGCGCCGCACGCTCGAACGTACGGACCAGGCGATCTTTGCCGCAGCCGGCGTCCACACGCGGATCATGCGCCCGCCCTTCGGCGCGCGCGACTGGCTCGTGCTCGACGAAGTACGCAAGCTCGGATATACGCCGGTGATGTGGTCGGTGCCGCTGGCGAACGACTGGGAGTACCCGCCGGCGCGCGTAATTGCCGCGCGCGTTCTGCGCTACGCCGGCGACGGGGCGATCATCGCCCTGCACGACGGAAACCGCGGCATCGTCTGCGCCCGCGCGCACGTACCGGCTCGGGTCTGCGATCGGAGCGCCGACGTCGAAGCGACGCGGCTCATCGTCGAGGCGCTCAAGCGCGAGGGCTATCGCTTCGTAACTATTCCGGAGCTCTTACAGATGGCGCCGCGCGCGCCTACGCGTACAGCCGCCCACGTAAACGAATGAAGCCGTCCGGGTGACGGTGCGCCGGGTCGTGGTGCGTCCAATGGACCACCGGCAAGCGGCCCGGATCGTGGACGAGTTCGCCGCGCACCTCGATGCGATCGCCGGGCCGCACGGGGCAGCGCGGTGCGATGCCGACGTTGTCGACGATCTCGAACCGGCCGGCGCCGCTGCGGACGTCGAACGCCTCGTGCATGCAGTGCGTGCGCGTTCCATAGAAAAAGCGCGGCGGCGACGTAACGGTCGCGTTGAAATCGATCCAAGCCATTGCGACTCTCATCACGCTCCGGCGAGGGCGCGACAAGAGGTGCGAGGGCGAGCGCGAACTCTCCCGTGCGATGAGGACGATTCGCACCGCACGCTTGCGGCTCGTGCCGGTGACGCCGGCGAACGCCGGGCTGCTTTGGCACGTGCTGCAGCAACCGGACCTTCGCAGCTTTCAGGATCTACCCGATGTGAGCCGAGAGCAGTTCGAGCGCGTCGTCGGCTCGCGGCCGAAGCGCTTTGCGCCGGGAGTCGCCGGACGCTTCGAATGGCTCCTTCACTTCGGCGCGGGCGGCGGCGAGCCGCTCGGCTGGGTCTCGCTGCGCGTCGGCGAGATGGCTCGCGCGACCGCCGAGATCGGTTACAGCGTCGTCCGCTCGCAGCGCGGCAAGGGGATCGCCACCGAAGCGGTCGGCGCGCTCATCGAGGAAGGGTTTCGGCGCGCGCATCTCGCGCAGATACGCGCCTACTGCCTGCCCGAGAACCTCTCGTCGCGCGCGGTCCTGCGCAACAACGGCTTCGAGGACGGCGGGACGCTTGCGCGCGGTGCTACCGTGCAGGGGCGCCCGGTGGACGTCATCGTGCACACGCTCGATCGAGAACGGTGGAGCCTTACCTCGAATCTCGAGGCCACTCGATCGTAACGCCCGCGTCGTGATAGCCGGCGTACCGCCGGCGCAGGTCCCCGCGAAGATATGCAATGAGCGGCTCGCGGACGACCGCCACCGCGATGCGCTCGCCTAATTCCGCGATCGCTACCCATTCCACGGCAACAACGTGGTCCTCGCGCTGCCCTTCGACTCCGCTCAGGGTGACACTGGCGTTCGGGGTGACGCCGGCGTTCGGGGTGACACCGGCGTTCGGGGTGACACCGGCGTTCGGGGTGACACTGGCGTTCGGGGTGACACTGGAGGGTACGGTCACTTCGAACGTCACGTTGAGGTAGTGCGTGTCGCGGTCGTAACTCTCGCTGACGTACGCAACCTCACCGGCCTGCACGTGTAGCCCCGTCTCTTCGCTAAACTCGCGCTCGACCGTCTCGGTCAGCAGCTCGCCGGGAAGTTGACGCCCGCCCGGGAGCGCCCAGATCGGCCGGTCGTGATTGGGGTAGCTCGACGCGACCATCAGCAGGCGTCCGTCGCGGATGGCGATGCCGGTGGCTAGGTGAATCACGTCAGCGTTCCTTCGATGACGGCGAGCGTGCGCGCAGCCGTGCTCTCCCAGGTGAAGCCTGCGGCGTGGGGCGGGCCGCGCCGCCGCAACTCCTGCGCGTATGCCGCATCTTCGAAGATGTGCAGAATCGCTTCGGCGAGCGCTGCGTCGTCCTCGGGCGGAACGTAGCAGGCCGCGTCTCCGGCCGTCTCCGGAACCGCGGATGCGCGCGCGGCGATCACCGGCGCACCGTAACGCATCGCCTCGAGCACCGGCAGCCCGAAGCCTTCGTAGCGCGAGGGAAACGCGAGCGCGGCGCAGCCCCGGTAGAGCGCGGCGAGAACGTCGTCGTCAACGTGTCCCAGCTCGACGATGCGTACCCCCGCGGGCGCCGCCCATCCCTCGAGCCGGGTCGTGACGACAAGCGAGAGCTCCGGATGCCGGCGCGCGACGCGCTCCATCGCTGCGAGCAGCACGTCGAAGCCCTTGCGCCGCTCGGCGGCGCCGACGTAGAGCACGTACGGCCGCATCGCCGCAACGTCGAGAGCGACCGGTACCGGCGGACGCGGCGGGTCGGCGCCGAGTGCGATCGGCACGAGGCGCTCGGGCGGGAGCTGCAGCTCGCGCGCGAGCTCGCTCTGCGCGAAGCGGGAGTCGGTGATCAGAGCGCGGCAGCGCTGGGCCGCCGCGCGGAAGATCGCCTGCGTCTGCGGCGCGTAATCGCGAACGACGAAGTTCGAGGCGTCGTGCAGCGTCGCGGTCGCGGGAAGGGAGAAGCTCGTCCAACTGCATCCGTTGAACGGAAACCAGAGCGCATCGAGTCCGGCCCGCCCGTGCAGACGGCGCGAGACGACCCGATACGGCCGTCCGTCAACCTCCCGCAGATAGCGCCCGCGCACCGTCCAGGTGTGCCACTCCGGCACGATCAGCGTCGGCTCGATCCGCAGACGATCGCGCTCCCACCAGACGCGCAAGATCTCGCGGAGATAGCGCCCGATGCCGCGGCGATCGCCCGGGAGATTCCAGGCGTCGACCCCGAGCCGAATCACCGCGCGACCGATCGGAAGAGCGCGAGGTGCCGCTCGACGCTGCGTTCCCAGGTGAACTCGGCGGCGCGCGCAACACCGGCTGCGCGCAGGCGCTCGCGCAATGGCTCGTTCTCGGCGACCTCGCGAAGCGCGGCTGCCCACGCCGCGGCGTCGCCGGGGGGAGCGTAGAGGGCCGCTTCGCCGCCGATCTCCGGCAAGCAGCTCGCGCGCGACGCAACGACGGGCGTCGCGCACGCCATCGCTTCGAGCATCGGCATTCCGAAGGTCTCGTGGTAGGACGCGAGCGTCAGCGCGATCGCGCCTCGATAGCATGCGCGCATCGTCTCGCTCGAACCGGCGATCAAGTCATCGCCGAGATTCCCGACGTAAACGACGCCGGGGAGGTCGGGAGCGCGCGGCCCCACGATCGCAAGCGCGGGTCCGTCGCGGGCCGGGTAGGCTTGGCGGTACGCGTCGTAGAGCAACGGAAAGTTCTTGCGCGGCTCGCCAATCGGATCGCCGACGAAGAGCAGGTAGCGGCGTCCCTCGAGCGGCGCGGGGAGCGGACGCGCCTCACCGGGCGAGAACGAGCGCTCGACGCCGTGCTCGATTACCTCGATGCGATCGAGCGGAACGCCGAGCAGTTCGTGAACCTCGCTGCGGCCGAAGTTGGAGACGGCGACGACGCGCGCGGCAGTGCGGGCCGAGCGTAGGAACGGCTCCTGCGCGTGCGCGCGCCGTTGCGGATCGGGGTTCGGGTAGCGAAAGGGAACGGCGTCGTGAATCGTCGCGACGCTCGGAAGCGGCGACGAGAAGAACGTGCCGTTGGCCGGATGCCAGATCGCGTCGGCATCCCGCTCGGTCGCGCGCGACCCAATGGAAAACGCTTCGCTGCCCAGGGCTCGCGCGTAAGCCGCGCGCTGCCGCCGTGGAAACGGCCCGTCGGCCAGAAGGAGAAGCGAAACGTCGTCGCGCTCGACGAGCCGTCGCAGGATCGCCCGCGCATAACGCCCGATCCCGCGCGTATCTTCGGCGATTACGCGCGCGTCGACCGCTAACCGCAAAGGGCCAAACTCCGTCGCTCCTCGCATGAGGTCGCACGTAGAATTGCCGGCAGTACCGCAGGCGCTCGCGGCGGCCGGGGTGTAATCATCGAAACATGGTGCGACCGCATCCAGATCAATAGTTCTCCGCGCGTCGCCGCGCACCTGATTCTCGGCCCGCGCGAAGAGCCGTTTCTGCCGGCGATGCTCGACTCGATCGCAAACGCCGCGTCGCTGCTCATCGTCAACGACAACGGGCCCGATCCGTCGCCGCACGCGGCGATTCTGGCCGCAAGCAGCTTCGGACGCAAGTCGCGGCTGATCGTCGACCGGACGCCGTTCGACGGATTCGCGAGCGCGCGCAACGTCTGCTTGCGCATCCACGCGGAACGCAACGCCGGCGACTGGGTTGCCTTCATTGACGCGGACGAGGTGCACGGCCCGGGCATCGGCGGAATCGCCGAGCGTCTCGCCACCGTGCCGGCGGCCTACGATTTCGTAGACGGCTACACGTGGCATTTCTTCGGATCGTTCGTCCACTACACGTCCATCGAGCGGCGAATGATGTTCTTTCGCTACCGGCCCGGCTCTCGCTGGGAGGGCGACGTGCACGAACGGTTGGTTGGACTGACCGGCAGACGAATCGCGTTACCGTACGTCTACGCGCACTACGGTCACACGCTCGAGCCGCGGCGTCACGCGGAGAAGGGACGCCACTATTCGTCGCTCGGCGCGCCGGGAAACGTGTTGCGGGAAGAAGAACTCGATTCATTCGACGTGGTGCGCTACTTCAAGCCTGTCTATCCGCGACTGCTCCGCTTCCGCGGCGCGCATCCCGAGGCGGCGCGCGCGACGCTGGCGCGTCTCGAGCCCGAGATGCGCCGCCATCACGATCTCACGGAAGAAGTGGTACGAGCGCAGCCGCCGCAGATTGCGATGCGCAACCTGTTCCGCGCACTCAACTACGAGATGCGCTGGCGCTCCCGGGGTCTCGACCCCCTGGGACGGCGGTTGGCCGGTTCGTGAAAGGCTCTTTTGCCGAAAATTATTGCCAAATTCTAGCGGAAACGCTATACTTGCTTCGAGGGGCCAGCTTACTGACCGCCCCTAGGATGCTATGAGCTCAGGGATGCCCCGCCTTGGGCCGTCGATTGTTCGGCGCCCGGGCTTAGAGGACTGGTTAGGACGCTTTAAGAGCGTTCCAGTTCGGTTTTTGGTGGCGCCGCCGGGATTCGGCAAGACCATGGCGCTGCTTGGGTATTTGCGGCACTCCGCGAGCAACGGATTCTACTGCGCCGTCCCCGCCGGAGCGAGCGCCGAGGCGCTTCTCGGGGCCCTCGGACAGGCGCTCCAGCTTGAGGCGCCCCCGGCGACGGCAGACGGACTGGTCGCAGCGCTCGCCCAGCGCGCGCCGGCCGAGCTCGCCCTCGACTTTGAAGACCTCCCGGCCCAGGACGGCGTCGAGGTCGTCCTCCGGCTGATCGACGAGCTGCCCGACGAGGTTGCCCTTCTGATCGCCTGTCGCGCGCGGACCGCCTTCCAAGTCGGCCGCTTCGTCTCGCAGGGGAGCGCCGTGCTCTGCGACGCCGAGCGGCTCGCCTTCGACGCGGCCGGCATCCGTCACGTCGCCGAGACGCTCAACGTCCCGTTCACCCACGCCGACGTTCTGCGGATGCTCGAGGCGACCGACGGCTGGCCGCAAGTCGTCAGCGGCGCGTTGCGCAAGGCCGCGGAAGACAGCGTGAGCCTCTCGCAGGCCTTCGAACACTGGCGCATGCGCCACGGCCACCTCTTCAACGAATTCATCGCCGCGGCGCTCACGCACGTCTCGGAGCAGGAAGCCGATCTCGTGCTCAAGCTCATGAGCGGCTCGCATCTCGACGATCGCGTACAACTGCAGTCGCTCGAAGAGCAGGGGCTCTTCGTCGTGCACACGCCCGACGGTTATCGCCCGCTCCGCGCGCTCTCGCGCAGCCGCCTCTACGATCGTTACGGCCGGCGCGTGCAGTCGGCGACGCCGATGCAGGTGCGTCTCTTCGGCTGGTTCCTCGCCGAGATCGACCGCCAGCCGATCGAGTGGGTGCGCCGCCGCGACCGCCAGATCTTCAAATATATCGCGCTCCAGCCCAACGGAAGCGTCTCGCGCGCCGAAGTCGGGCAGGTCTTCTGGCCGGGCGCGGAGCGGCACCTCGTCGCTCAGAGCCTTCGGACGGTCTGCTCGAACATCCGCAAGGCGATCGCGAACATCGTCGGATTCAAGCAGGTCGAGGCCTACTTCCGCGCCGGCGACGAGCTTGCGATCGATCTCGACAACGTGATCATCGACGTCAACCGCTTCGTCTCGCACGCCAACGATGCCGACGAGCAGTACGAACGCGGCGAGATGCGGGCCGCCTACGCGCACTATCGCAGCGCGGCGCGGGTCTACCGCGGCGACCTCTTGATCGGCGACGCCCACGAGCCGTGGGTGGGGACGCTCGATACGATTCTCAAGCAGCGCCACGCGGCGATCCAAGATCGCATCAACGAGATCGTCGCCGCCTTCGACGGCCAGCAGCCCGACCAGGAAGCGAACCTCCGTCTCGCTTAGGGAGCGGAACCCGGTGCGAAGTCCCTGGATCAGCGCGGCCGTTATCATCATAGCGCTCTCGGCGCTCGGACTCCAAGCCGGTGTGGTAACGCGCACCGGCTTTTTGATGGGGGACTTCCGCGCGTTCTACTGCGCGGCGCGCGTGACGTCGCAGGGCGCGAATCCGTATCTTGCCGAGCCGCTGCGAACCTGCGAGACGGGCATCGGCGCGAGGCGCTTCTTCGAGACCAATCCGGGCGTGACGATTCCCGCTCCGCTTCCGGCGTACGCGATCGCGGCGCTCGTGCCGCTCGCGATGCTGCCGTTCACGGTCGCCGCGCTGCTCTGGTGCGCGCTGCTCTTCGCTGCGTGGATCGTCTGCGTCGCGGCGCTCGCGCGCGTCGCGCGCGTGCCGTGGGAGGTCGCGCTGGCGGTCTTCTCGCTCTCGCTGGGTGCGCTCTCGCTGCCGTTCGGCGAGGTCGTGCCGCTCGCCGTCGCATTCATCTGCCTGGCCGCGTACTACGCGCAGCAGGCTCGCTGGCGCGCAGCGGCGCTCTGCACCGCCGGCGCGATGATCGAGCCGCACCTCGGCCTGCCGGTCGCGCTCGCGCTCGCCGTCTGGCGCCCGGCGACGCGCCTGCCGTTGGCGGTCGCGTTCGTCCTGCTCGGAGCGCTCGCCGTCGTCGCGATCGGGCCGGCGGCGAACTTAGAATACTTCACGAGCGTGCTGCCCTCGCACGCGCTCTCCGAGGCGACGCGCGACACGCAGTATAGCCTGACCGCGATCCTCACCGCGTTGGGCGTCGTTCCCACGATCGCGGTAAAGGCCGGCGCGGTCTGGTACGCGGGGATGCTCGTTATCGGCACGATCGTCGCCGGCCGCGTCGCGAAACGCTCGGCCAACGAAGCCTTTCTCGTCTGCGTCCCGCCGGCGTTCGCGGTCTTCGGCGGGAGCTTCATTCACGTCACGCAGATCGCCGCGGCGCTCCCCGCGGCACTCTTGCTCGTCGCGTCGCCGAAGACCGAGCACCGCGCGGCGGCGCTCGTAACGCTGCTCGTGCTCGTCGTGCCGTGGGGCTGGGTCGTCTCGCCGGCGCTCATCGTGGCGCCGCTCTTCCCAGTGGCATACCTCGCGTGGCGTTTTTGGGGCGACAACCTCAACGCGGTGCTCGTCGCCGGAATCGCCGCCGCGGTGTTGCTCTTAGGATTGCAGCGGCTCTACACGGTGCACGGGCCCCGTCTCGCCGTGCCGACCGCGGCTCCGGCAATCGACTCGCGCCTCGCCGAGGCATCGTGGAGCGCGTACTCACGCAAGGGCGTGACTGACAGTGTGGCGGCCTGGGCGGTGCGCATTCCGACCTGGGCCGCCCTCTTCGCCCTGCTCGCCCTGTACGCGCCGAGAGAGGCGCCGTAAATGCGAGGCCCGTGGATCGCCGTCGCGCTCTTCTGCACGCTCGTCCCGCTCGCCGGCCAGTTCTACGGCGATCGTGCCGGGGGTTGGCTCGGAATCGATTTTCGCGCGTATTACTGCGCCTCGCTCGCGCAGCGGGAGGGCAACGATCCGTACTTCGCGTCGTCGATCGCGCGCTGCGAGAGCGAGACGCCCGCGCCGTTCTATCGCAGCCCGAAGAACGTGACGGTTCCGGCGCCGTATCCCCCGTACGCGCTCGCGCTCTTCTATCCGCTTACGTATCTGCCGTTCGGCGCCGCCGCCGCCGTCTGGTGGACGATCCTGCTCGGTTGCGTCGCGGCGGCTGCGTACGCGCTCGCGCGGATCGCAAAGCAGCCGATCCTCGTCGGATGGAGCGTCGTCGTGCTCTCGCTCGGCCTCACCTCGCTTAGCAGCGGAAACGTGCTCCCGCTCGGGGTTGCCGCGGTGATCGTCGCCGGGCTCTTCGTTGCGCGCGGCGAGCTCGTCCCGGCGGTCGGCGCCGTCGTCGTCGCGATGGTCGAGCCGCACATCGCACTGCCGGCCGCGCTCGCGCTCTTCGTGCGATATCGAGCGACGCGACTGCCGCTCGCGCTCGCTCTTGTCGCGCTCGCGGCGATCTCGGTTGCGATCGCGGGACCCGACCGCGCGCTCGCCTACGTGACCGACGTGCTGCCCGCTCACGCGCTCTCGGAAGTCTCGCGCGATAACCAGTACAGTTTCTCTACGGTCTTGGCGGCGTTCGGCGTGCCCGACGCCTCCGCCGTGCTCGCCGGCAGCTTCTCGTACGCGTTGGCGTGCGTCGCCGGCATCGTGCTCGGCCTGCGCCTCGCCGGACGCTACGACGAACCGGCGCTGACGCTGCTCGTGCCGCCGGCAATATCGCTGCTCGGCGGCGCGTTCGTTCACACCGGCGAGATCGCGATGGCGATTCCGGCGTGTTTGCTGCTCTACGTGCGGGCGCGCGCGTATCGCCCGTGGCTCTTCGGCTCGCTGCTCCTGCTGGCGGTTCCGTGGATGCTCTCGACCTCGATCGCGCTCTTCCTCGCCCCGCTCTTCCCCGTCGCCTATCTGACCTACGAGTTGTGGCGGCGCGAACGGAAGGCCGCGCTCGCCGCGGCGCTCGCCTCGGCTGCGATCATCGCGGGACTCTTCGTCCTCTCCGCGAGCTCGGGAGGCGCCCCGCTGCCGCACGCACACGCGCACCCGCCGATCGATCCGCGCCTTGCCGAAGCGAGTTGGCGCGAGTTGGTGCTGGGGAACACGACGAATCGTCCGATCATGTGGCTGCTGCGGGCTCCGACGTGGGCCGGGCTCATTGGCTTCGCGGTGACGGCCGTCGCGCTGGCGCGGCAGGCGACGCTGCCGCTGCCGGTG